>NZ_PITY01000033.1:0-62517 GCF_017577275.1 Thermobifida sp. | reverse complement strand
GTGAGGGTTACGGCGGTCATAGCGGGCGGGGTCCACCCGGTCCCATTCCGAACCCGGTCGTTAAGCCGCCCAGCGCCGATGGTACTGCCCTGTGGTGGGGTGGGAGAGTAGGACACCGCCGTACACACACGCAAAAAAGGAGGGTGGACGTAGGAGGACAGAGATTCTCCTTTCCCGCCCTCCTTTTTCTTTTTCTGGAGCTATTTGTTTTTGGGCTGCCTTATGTAGGCGGCCCAATTTTTTTTATCCGGGGAACGGATATCGGCCACGTATCCGTCGTCCACTGTTGTCCAGTCCGAGTCTCACGGCAACAACCATTCTCTGCTTGAGCGCGTCCAACAGTCAGCGGGATGGCGTACGCTCACCCTGCTCCGTTTCTGCTGAGGGCGGACTGGATCGGTTCGTTAACTCGCGACAGTAGCGGAGAGACCCATAGGGTGTCCCGAAGGAGCGGTACGGCGATATCCGTCCGCTGTTCGAGGGCTATAGGCTCAATGATCAACATGACATCCGCTGAGCAGGGGGTAGAGGGATTGGTGACGAGCAACGGCGCGGCCGGACACATCAGGCAGTACCGACTGGACAACGGTCTCCGGTTGGTTACTGCTCCGGCTGCCACCGGGCAGGTGGCGGCGATCAACCTGTGGTACGGCGTCGGGTCTCGCCACGAAGTGCCTGGCCGGACCGGATTCGCCCACCTCTTCGAACACCTCATGTTCGAAGGCAGCGGCAACGCGGCTAAAGGCGAACACTTCAGACTGATCGAGGCGCTCGGCGGGGAACTTAACGCCTCCACTTCCAGCGACCGCACCAACTACTACGAGACGGTGCCGGAACACGCGCTCGACCTCGCCCTGTGGCTGGAGGCGGACCGGCTCGCTACCCTACGCGACGGGGTCACCCAGGAGGTCTTGGACAACCAGCGGGACGTGGTCAAGAACGAGCGTCGCCAGCGCTACGACAACCAACCCTACGGCACCGCTTTCGAACGCATCCTCGCCCACGCCTACCCGGAGGGGCATCCGTACCACCACCCCACGATCGGCTCCATGGAGGACCTGGACGCCGCCGACCTCGACTACGTGCTTTCCTTCCACAAGACCCACTACGGGCCGGACAACCTCGTGTTGAGTGTGGTCAGCTCTCTGGACTCCGAGGACGTCTACCGTCGGGTCGAAAAGTACTTCGGTGGTATCCCGCCGCGGGAGACCGTGGCTGAGGCCCCCGATGCATCGCTCGAAGGACTGCTCGGCTCCAAGAGCCTGGTCGTGGAAGAGCCGGTTCCGGCCCCCTCGGTCTTCATCGTCCACCGCATCCCCCCGTACGGGACCCGTGAGTTCGACATTCTGCACCTCGCCTCCGCGGTTCTCGGCCAAGGGCAGGGCAGCCGTCTCTACCGCAGGCTGGTGGTGGAGCGAGGGCTGGCCAACGACGACGGCGGCGCTTCCTCAGACCTCTTCGACTTCCGCTACACCCAGTCCCTGTTCTTCATCAGCATGATCGCCCGAGACGGGGTGAGCGGCTCCGAACTGGAAAACGCCATCTTCGAAGAGACCGCGGCCCTGGCCGACGGAATCAGCGAAGAGGAGCTGGAGCGGGCCCGCGCCGTACTGGAACGCGACCACTTCCAGGGCATCTCCACCCCTGCTGGACTCGCCAACGCGCTCAGCGGCTACACCCAGCTTTTCGACGACCCCGAACTGGTGTACACCTGGCCGATGCGCTGGGCCTCCATCACCCCGGACGAGGTGGTGGACTGCGCCAAGCAGTACCTCATCCCGGAGAACCGGTTCTCGCTCCGCTACGAGGTCGCTCCCAGCGAGACCGCCAACGCCTGAGCCAGAGCCGTCACCGACAGTCCGCGCATCGACCACAGACAAGAGAATCAGGAGAGTCCTCTTGACCAGCCTCCAGCCACGTCCCGCACTTGGCGAACCGGCCCGTTACGTCTTCCCGAAGCCCACCCGTGTCAAGGTGGGCAGCGGCACCGTCATCGCCCTCGACCTTCCCGGTCAGCCCTATGCCGCGGTGCGGTTGGTGCATCCCGCGGGAGCGAACATCGAATCCGACGAATACCGGGGAGCCGCCATGCTGGTCAGCGAGGCGCTCGAGGACGGTGTCGACGGCAACAGCTCCCTGGCTCCCGCGCTGGAACGCTATGGCGCGGAATGGGTGAGCCGGGTCGGCTGGGACAGCTTCATCACCGGCGTTGACGCCCCGACCAAGCGGCTCAAAGACGCGGTGGCTCTCCTCGGTGAAGCGGTCCGGTCCCCGGCCCTGCGCCCCGACGACATCGTGCGCCGCCGAGACCAGCTCGCCGAAAGGTTCCGGTTGGAGAACTCGGTTGCTTCCACGCTTGCCGCGCGGGCCGTGGGCAGCCAGCTTTTCACGGGACGCTACGCGGTCCCGCTCAGCGGGGGAGACGTCTACCAGCAGCGGCTCACCCCGGACCTCGCCCGCAGCTTCCACACAGACCACATTGCCGCGGTGACGGGGACCCTCATCGTCGTCGGCGACCTGTCCGGGGTGAACTTGGAGGAGCTCGGCGCTGCAGTCTTCGGGGATGCTGCCCCCGCCCCGCAGCGGCACACGACTGCTCCCGAGACAGCCCCAGGGGAGCGCCCCCGCATCATCATCCTGGACCGCCCCGGATCGGTGCAGTCGGCGTTCGTGCTGGCCCACCACGCTCCGAGCCGCACCGAGATCGACCTGCCCCGGGCCGAGGGGATGAGCGACGTGCTGGGCGGGATGTTCACGTCGCGGCTCAACTTGGAACTGCGGGAGAAGCTGGGGTACACCTACGGTGTGGGAAGCCGCTTCGACCTGCGGCGGGACAGCGGTGTCTTCCTCATCAGCACCCAGGTGGACGCGCCCACGACTGCCCACTCGATCACCGTGACCTTGGAGCAGATCGCTCAACTCCGGCAGGAGGGGGTCACCGAGAAGGAGCTGCAAGCGGTCCGCGAGTCCCACACGGTCGGGCTGCCTGTCACCTACGCCAGCGCTGGGCGCATGGCGTGGGCGCTCATCGAAATGGTCGTCTACGACCTGCCCGAGGACCACGTGGACCGGTTGCGCGCCGGCTACGAGCAGTTGACCGTCGACGGCCTGAACCAGGCTGCCCAGGAGTACCTGCACCCCGAGGACGCGGTGGTGACCGTGGTGGGCGATGCCGAGTCGCTGCGGGGACCGCTGGAGGAGCTCGGTGTCGGACCCGTGACCGTCCAGAACCCGGAAACGCTGTGGTCCGCGCCCGGTGATAAGCCTGCTCCCTCCCGGTAAGAATCCCCAAGAGACGACAAGTGACGTGTGGTGCAGCCCACAGGAGATAACGAATATGGACCTAAGCGGCTGTAATGCGGCAACTACCTGCTCTGATGTAGGTTGGCGCTGGTATAACGGGAAGACGCGTCTCTTGCCCGTCTTGACCGTCGTAAGCAGTCCACAGGAGGCCGCCATGGCCCACGACCCGATGTTCTGAAGCCGTGTCCATAGAACAGCCTCCAACAGAGCGGCCGAAAGCCGACGTCACCGGCCGACGGCCTTCTGTCACAGTTGACGGCCAGGCCAGCGGCAGTGAGCGCGTACTGGCTGGCCGTTACGTGCTGCGCGAGCCCATCGGCCGCGGTGGGGTCGGTACGGTGTGGCGTGCCACGGACCTTGTCCTCGACCGTGAGGTCGCGATCAAGGAGCTGCGTCTCCCGGACGACGTGACCGAGGATGAACGGAACTCGTTGCTCCGCCGAACCACCCGCGAGGCTCGGGTAGCGGGACGGCTGAGCCACCCCAACGTGGTCACCGTTCTGGATGTGGTCAACGAGGACGGGCGGCCGTGGATCGTGATGGAACTGGTCGAGGCGCGGACGCTCGCCGAGATTATCGACATCGCGGGGCCACTGCCGTATCCCAGGGTGGCTGAGATCGGCCTTCAACTGATCAGTGCGCTCAAGGCCGCACACGATGAGGGCATCGTGCATCGGGACGTCAAGCCCGAGAACGTCATGATCAGCGAGGACGGCCGGGTCGTGTTGACGGACTTCGGGCTTGCGGCGTGGACCGGCGAGTCTGCGCTCAGCAGCTCTGGACGGATCATCGGCTCGCCGTCGTATCTGCCCCCGGAGCGGGCTAAAGCGGGCCCGGTGGGACCGGCCTCGGACCTGTGGTCTTTGGGCGCCACCCTGTATGCGGCGGTGGAAGGGCACCCTCCGTACGGCCGCAAGGGCTACATCGCGATTCTGCGCGGCGACGACGTGGAGGAGCCTCCGCCTGCCGCTAACGCGGGGCCGCTGGCCCCGGTCCTGGCGGGGCTGCTCAAGGTCGACCCTAACGAGAGGCTGACGGCGGAGAGCGCCACCGCGATGCTGCGGATCGCTTCGCTGGCCCCGTGGGCCCCGGAGACCAGTCCGGAGACCGCGGCGCGGATGGCTGAAGCGGTGCGCCGCCAGCAGGAGCGCGAGAAGCTTTCCGCGGTCGACCATTTCCGGGCCGGTGCCGAAGTCCTCCGCACCAACTTGCAGGAACAGGTCAGCCACGTCTCCGATGCCCTGCAACGGCACCGTCCAGAGTCGGTGAGCGCGCTGCTTACCGCGATCCGCGAGTCGACCGACGCACTGGGTTTGACCAGTTCCGGTAAGCACCGCAGTAAGCGGAGCCGGAAGAAGCAGGCGGTGATCGTTGCGGGAGTGGGGCTGTTCGTCCTGCTCTTGCTCTCTGTCGTCTTGTGGGCTCTGGTGTTCCGCACCTGAGCGCACTGCGGGGACGGCAGCGGACCTGAGACGACACTGGCCGGAGGAAGACGGAGATCCTCTCCGCTTCTCTCCGGCCAGTGTTTTTCTGTGGTAGGGCCGGCGGGATTCGAACCCGCACTGCACGGCACCTAAAGCCGCCGCCTCTGCCGTTGGGCTACGGCCCCGTGGCTCGGTCTACTTCCCGTGGCTGTGGTGAGACCGGAAAGCCTTCTGTCTGAGATTGGCAGTTCAGAGGGGGGAAATGCAAATCGTGCGGACGTGCCACAGCGGTCGTGCCCTCACCGGTGCGGGACAGGGCAGGCGGGTGCCGGCTAGGTGCGTGGGTGTGGTGCGGTGAACTCCCTAAAGGCCCAGGTCACGCTTGAGCCGCTCGACGTGTCCAGTGGCCCGCACATTATAGTAGGCCCGCTCCACGGTGCGTCCAGCGGAGATGACGAAGGTGGAGCGGATCACGCCTTGCACGATTCGGCCGTAGTTCTTCTTCTCGCCGAAAGCTCCGTAGGAGGTCATCACCGAGCGGTCGGGGTCGCTGAGCAACGGGAAGGTCAGACCTTCCTGCTCGGCGAACTTGGCCAGCCGGGTCAGCGAGTCGGGGGAGATACCCAAGACGGTCAGCCCTGCCTTGTTGAAGTCGTGGAGGTTGTCGCGGAAGTCGCACGCTTGGGTGGTGCATCCCGGGGTCATCGCTGCCGGGTAGAAGTACACCACCACCCGGTCGTGATCTTTGAGCACTTCGCTGAGAGTCACGGAAGCCCCGGAAGCACTGTTCAACGTGAAGTCAGGGGCGATGTCGCCGGGGTGGAGCCGAATAGTGTTCTCGCTCAACGTGGACTCCTCGAAGTAGGGGACTCTGCGTCAAACGCGTGTTTCCACACCCTAGTCCGCAAATGACGCAGAAGAGCGGAAAAAATGGATTGGTCTGGCCAGGGTCGTGAAATCAGCGGAGTCGGTCAGGCAGAGCGGGCAGGGGAGGAAGCGCGGACCGGAGGGTGTTGCGGGCCGGCCCTCCGCCTTTAAGGTTAACCAAGCCCACCTCGCGTTTCATCGAACGCCACAGGTGCGGGGCCGTATCCCAGGCCGCGCGGCTGGCTGCCGGTGGGGAGGGCCGAAGCGTTCCCCAGGCTTCGTGTTCGAGGAGTTGACCCACAATGCCCAGTTACACCCTGGACGAGGTGCGTGTCCGTGCGTGCCGGGAACGTGATTCGTGGTGGACGGTGTGGGCGGTTGATCCGTTAGCGATCCGCCTGGTCCGTCTGGTGGCTAACCGGACGTCGATCACACCGAACCAGTTGACGGTGGCGGTCCTGCTCCTCGGCCTGGGGGCGGCGGCGTGTTTCGCGGTCGGCTTGTGGCCGTTTCTCATCGCGGGGGCCGTCCTGTACTACCTGTGTTTCCTTGCGGACTGCATGGACGGCAAACTCGCTCGGTTGACCAGCAGGGAGTCGCTGTTCGGCTCTTGGATGGACTACGTCTTCGACCGGTTCCGGGTGCTGGTGTGCGCGATCGCGCTGATGGGCGGCCAGTACGTGCTCACCGGTCGGATCGTGTTCGTCTGGTTGGCGCTGGCGGTGGTCTTCTGCGACATGCTGCGCTACCTGAATGCGCTCCAGGTGTACAAGGTGCGTCGGGAGATGCGGTCCCGGCTGGCCGCGGTGCTGGAATGGGCGCGGGCCACGCTGTCGATGCTGGAGTCAGACGAGAAGGATGAGAAGCGGGCAGCGGGCCAGCCGTTGAGCGACCTGGGGGAGCAGGCGGTGCTGCGGCATGGCATTTCGGTGCTGGAGGACCTGCTGCGATCGCAGACGGAGAAGGAGAACAGCGCCGACTGGGAGGCGGGGAAACAGCCGGATGTGCGGCTGCCCCGGGTGGACCTGCACCAGGGGTTTCGGACCCGGTTTCCCTGGTACCAGAAATTCTGGGATTTCCTGCGGAGGCGGCGTATCCGCACTCACCTGGTGAGCGGAATCGAATTCCAGGCCGCGGTGTTTGTCGTGGCGCCGTTGGCGGCAGTGTTCTCTGCGACAGCGGTTGTTTGGATCACCGTGGCGGCGGGTGTTCTGCTCCTCGTATTCGAGATCTTGATCGTCTATAAACTGTGGTTGTCCACGCTGGACTTCTTCCGGGTAGTCGACGGAATTGAGAACGCGTTGCGGGACACGCGTCCGCCTGGTGAGAAAACCACCGATCAGATCCCGGATGAGAGTCCGTCGCAGGCCACCCTGCGGTAGCGGAAGGAGGCGGCTGTATGCCAAGACGCAAGCCCGTGGGACCGCAACGTGATCCGGCGGCCGTGCAGGCGGAGATCGAGCAAGTCCAGCAGCGACTGGCAGCATCGATCGACGAGCTTGTGGAGCGGACTCACCCCAAGAATGTGGCCAAGCGCGGACTGGCGAAAGTCCGCCATGCCGGCAGTCAACTGGTGGAAGAGGCGCGCGCGATAGCGTCCGGGAATCCGGTGCGTCGCAAGAGCAGCCGCTTCGTGGAGCCGCCGGAGGGAAGCATCCTGGTCAGCGGGGAGGACGAGGTGGTGACCGAGTATGAGTTGCGGCAGCCGCCTTCTCCCGCGCTCCTGGTCGGGGTCGGTGTCGGTGTGGTGGTCGCGGTGGGTGTGCTGGTCCTGCTGCGCCGGAGAAGCAAGCGTTGAGTGGTGACGGGTGGGGCCCGCCAGAACGGTTCCTGGCGGGCCCCACCCGTTTCTGCTTACAGGAACGCTTTGCCTTCGCCTCGGTAGGTGGGGACGGTAGCGGTCACGCGGTTTCCTTCCACGAGGTGGAGGTGGGTGAAGTGTTCGCAGAGTTCTCCTGCTTTAGCGTGGCGCATCCAGACGAGGTCTCCGGCGGCGAGCGTGTCGGCGGCCGCTCCGAGTAGCGGAGTCTGGACTTCCCCGGCGCCTTCCGTGGCGCTGAACCGCAGCCCGGCGGGCAGGTAGGGCTGGGGGAGACGGGACGGGTCGGGGGTGCCTGAGGCGAGGTAGCCGCCGCCGAGCACGGTGGCTACTCCGGGGGCGGGTCGGCGGACGACGGGGAGTGCGAAGAGCGCCGCGGGGCGGCGGTTGACTGACCGGTAGTGGTCGAAGAGGCGAGGCTGGTAGAGGCCGGAGCCTGCGGCGACTTCGGTGACGGCGGGGTCCCGGCTCGTGGTGTGCAGGCTGCCGGTGCCGCCGCCGTTGACGAAGCGCAGCTCGGTGATGTCTTGGACGGCGTTGACGATGGCGGCGCGGCGGTGGGCGAGTTCACGGCGGGACTGCTGCTGTACCCAACGGAGCACGGCTCCGTAGAGCGGGCGGCCCGGGGGAGCGTCTCCCACTCCGGCGATCTGGGCTTCGTACGCCATGATGCCGTCCAGGTGGAGCTGGGGGCGGCGGACGATGGCACGGGCGAGGGCGACGGCCTGCTGTGGGGTGCGGATCGGGGAGCGGTAGGCGCCGATGCGGACTGCGCGGCCGAGTGGCTGCCAACTGGTGTCGATGTCGAGGCAGACGCGGATGGGGGCGGCCGGGTCGGGGGCGGCGGCGGTGATGAGGTCGAGGTGGTGCACGGAGTCGACCATGAGGGTGATTTTGGCTGCCGCTTCGGGGGTGGCGGCGAGACGGGCGATGGCGTCGGCGTCGACGGTGGGATAGGCCACGAGGATGTCGGTGGCGATGTCGGCGCTTTCGGGGTCGGTGGCGAGCCAGAGCGCTTCGGGGAGGGTGTAGGCCATGATCCCGGAGAAGCCGGGGAAGGCGAGCACCTCGCGAAGCAGGGCACGGCAGCGCACGGATTTGCTGGCCACGCGGATGGGGGTGCCGCCCGCGCGGCGTACCAGGTCGGCGGCGTTGTCGCGGAGGGCCGTGAGGTCGACGATAGCGAAGGGGGCCTGCAGGTGGGCGGTGGCCGTTGCGTACCGTCTGCGGAGGCTGCTCATGTGATGAGCATCCCACAGTTGAGGAGAATTGTCCGGGTTTGTCGCTGTGGGTGACGGCATGCGCGACGCGTGACGGGTTTATCAAGGCTGGACGGGGCCGACGTGGTTACCCTGGTGAGTTAATGAGACCGCGGATGGGTGCGGCCGTTCCCTTGTCGAAAGTCCCCTGTGAACTATGAGTGATCGCGAGTTTGTGCTGACGCTGTCGTGCCCCGACAGCCGTGGAATCGTTGCGGCGGTGGCGAACCTTCTGGCCGCCCACCAGTGCAATATCGAGGAGAGCCAGCAGTTCGGCGACCATTACACGGGCCGGTTTTTCATGCGGGTCCAGTTCACCGCCGAAAGTCCGCAGGTGGACGAGGATGCGCTGCGCGGAGCTTTGGCGGCGTTGGCGTCCGAGTACGCGATGGACTGGGACCTGTGGCGCCGTGATGTACGCATGCGGGTGCTGGTGATGGTCTCCAAGTACGGGCACTGCCTGAACGACCTGCTGTACCGCCAGCGCAGCGGCACGTTGAAGGCGGACATTGCAGCGGTGGTGTCCAATCATCCGGACTTGGAGTTCCTGGCTAAGTCTTACGGGGTGGACTTCCACCACTTGCCGGTGACGCCGCAGACCAAGCCGGAGCAGGAGGCGCGGGTCCTGGAGCTGATCCAGTCCTACCAGATCGACTTGGTGGTGCTGGCCCGGTATATGCAGGTGCTTTCTGAGGACTTGTGCCAGAAGCTGGCGGGACGGATCATCAACATCCACCACTCGTTCTTGCCGAGCTTCAAGGGCGCTCGCCCCTACCACCAGGCGCACGCCCGCGGGGTGAAGCTGATCGGTGCGACAGCGCACTATGTGACGGCCGACTTGGACGAGGGGCCGATCATTGAGCAAGAAGTGGCGCGGGTGGACCACACGTTCAGTCCGGAGCAGCTCACGGAGGTGGGCCGCGACCTGGAGTCGATGGCGCTGGCCCGCGCGGTGAACTGGCATGCGGAGCACCGGATTCTGCTGAACGGCAGCAAGACGGTGGTGTTCCGGTGACGGTGCACTGATTCCTGGCGTCGGGGGTGGGCCGGGGTGGGGGAGAGCGCTGCCCCGGCGGCGCCGTGACGGTGGTCTGAATACGGAGCGTGGCTATAGGCCACGCTCTGTTTTGCGGTAAGTTGATCACACTCCGTATTTGCTTGGCGGTGCTGTGTGGCGGAGAGATGTGTGATGCAATCCGTGATGAAAGTCACATTGAAGTATGGGGAATGGGAGGAGTAAGGGGCATTTCCGCTGGTGAAGGGAGTCCAAGAGTTATTCGTCTAGGTCCGGATGTGTCCCGGAGTGGGGTCGCGAGACGAGGACTTTACCCAGAGGAGGGGGACACCAGGACATTACTTTCCGTGACACGAATCAGAAGGCAAAAAAGCGGGTAGGCGCAGATCTTCACAGAGTAGTACCGGGGTGGAAGAAGAAGCGGGCGCCCTCGCGTACGCGGCGCCCGGAGAATGGGGGGACAGGCATGACAGCGGTGGAAGAGGTGCTGACCCGTCCAGAGACCGGGACGAACGGATCGGCAGATCAAGCTGCCGTCCGCACACCTCGGCCGTATCGTTCGTGGGCAGTCGTGGTCGTCGGCGGTGTCCTCGTCACAGTGACCGGGCTGGCTGCCGCAGAGGTCATTTCCGCGCTTGCGGGAAGCCCGGTGAGCCTGCTGCCTGTAGGCCAGGCAGGCGATACGCCCGCGGCCCGGTGGAGCGACCCCGCGGTCCACGTCGCCTCCGCTGTACTGGTGTTGATCAGCCTGCTGATGATCGCCCTGGCTCTGCTCCCCGGGTGGGGGCGCGGGGACGTGGGCCACCCCCACGACCTGACTTTCGCCGCAGGAGTGTCCCGAGGGGCGCTGCGGCGGATCTTGACTACGGCAGCGTGTGAAGTCGACGGGGTCCGCGAGGCACGAGTCAGCGTGTTCGGCCAGCGGGTCAAGGTCCGTGCCGCCGCAGAGGCCCACCGGATCGCCGAGGTTACCGCGGAGGTCCACAACGCGGTGGAACGTAAGATCGGAGAACTGTCCCTGCTCAAAGAGCCGAAGATCCGGGTCGCTGTGCGCTGTGTCAAAACGTGACCGGGATACTTTCGGAGAGGCGCGGGGCCAGGGGCACGGCCGAGAGCCGGGGCAAGCTGTGATCTTTCGGCGCAGCCTTTCTGAAGGGCGGTAAAACTCCGGTCTGCTCTAGGGGAAACACGAACTGGGCTGCGGCTGACCAGGAGCTCCGCCGGTTACGGTGCGCTCGTGACTCGAAAAATCTTTGTGAACGTGGCGGTACAGGACCTGCAGAAGTCCCAGGAGTTCTTCACCGCGCTCGGCTTCCGTTTCGATCCCCGGTTCACCGACACTAACGCGGCTTGCATGGTCATCAACGACGACTGTGCCGTCATGCTGCTCACCCGCGATTTCTTCCGCCGGTTCACCCGGAAGGAGCTGGTTGACGCGGCCAAGAACACCGAGTCCATCATCTCGGTCTCCGCTGACCGCAAAGAAGAAGTGGACGAGCTGGTCAACCGGGCGTTCGAAGCGGGGGCACGGCCGTCTATCGACCCGATAGAGAACGAGGGAATGTACGCCTGGGGCTTCCAGGACCTTGACGGGCACCTGTGGGAAGTGGTGTGGATGGACCCCAGGGCGCTGGAGGCGTGAGCGCCGTCCGCAGAGAAAAGCGTAGAGGGCCGACAAGCCCTACGGGTGCCCGGCACCCCCGAGGCACCGGGCACAAGCACAATCACAGTCCAGGGTAGAGCGGGTGCTTGGCGGCCAGCGCCTGGACGCGGGAGCGCAGGGTCGCCGCGTCGAAGCCCGGCTTGAGCGCCTCAGCGATGATGTCGGCGACCTCAGCGAAGTCGGCGTCGCCGAAACCGCGGGTGGCGAGAGCCGGGGTGCCGATCCGCAGTCCCGACGTGACCATGGGCGGCCGCGGGTCGTTGGGGACCGCGTTGCGGTTGACCGTGATACCGATCTCGTGCAGCCGGTCCTCCGCCTCTTTGCCGTTGAGTTCCGAGTTGACCAGGTCGACCAGGACCAGGTGGACGTCGGTGCCGCCGGTCAGCACCCGAATACCGGCCTCGGCCGCGTCAGGCTGGGTGAGCCGCTCGGCGAGGATCTTCGCGCCGGAAAGGGTGCGCCGCTGCCGCTCAGCGAACTCTTCGCTGGCCGCGACCTTCAACGCTACGGCCTTGGCAGCGATGACGTGCTGGAGCGGACCGCCCTGCATCCCCGGGAACACCGCCGAGTTGATCTTCTTGCCCAGCTCCTCCTTGGCCAGGATGAGCCCGCCTCGCGGCCCGCCCAGGGTCTTGTGGGTGGTGGTGGTCACTACGTCGGCGTAGGGGACCGGGTTGGGGTGCAGTCCAGCCGCGACCAGACCCGCGAAATGCGCCATATCCACCATGAGGAGGGCGCCTGTCTGGTCGGCGATCTCCCGGAACCGGGCAAAGTCCAACTGGCGCGGGTACGCCGACCAGCCCGCGATGATCAGTTTCGGCTGGTGCTCCTTGGCTAGCGCTTCGACCTCGTCGTAGTCGATCAGGCCGTCGGACTCGCGTACGTGGTAGGCCACGGCGTTGAGGATCTTGCCGGAGTAGTTGATCCGCATGCCGTGGGTGAGGTGCCCGCCGTGTGCGAGGTCCAGGCCCAGGATGGTGTCGCCCGGCTGCAGCAGCGCAAAGTACACGGCGGTGTTCGCCTGAGCGCCCGAGTGCGGCTGCACGTTGGCGTGCTCGGCACCGAACAGGGCCTTGGCACGGTCGATGGCCAGCTGTTCGATGACGTCCACGTGCTCACACCCGCCGTAGTAGCGGCGGCCCGGGTAGCCTTCCGCGTACTTGTTGGTCAGCACCGTGCCTTGCGCCTCCAGCACCGCCCGGGGCGCAAAGTTTTCGGAGGCGATCATCTCCAAGGTGTCGCGCTGGCGGGCGAGCTCGGCGTCCACGGCTGCCGCGACCTCAGGGTCGAGCTGAGCCAGCGACTGGGTGAGCGAAGTGCTCTGGGCGGTCATGAGTTTCCTAACCTTCACCTTCGGTGAGCTGTGTGTACTGCTCCGGGGTGAGCAAATCGGCGGGCTCCTCAGCGAGCTCCACCTTGAACAACCAGCCCCGGCCGTAAGGGTCGGAGCCGATCAACTCGGGGTCGTCCACCGCAGCCTGGTTGACATCGACAACCTCACCGTCAACCGGAGAATAGAGCTCGCTGACCGACTTGTGAGATTCGATCTCACCGCAGCTTTCACCGGCGGTGACGGTCGAACCGACTTCCGGCGGTTCGACGTAGACAATGTCTCCCAGCGCTTCGGCAGCGAAGGCTGTGATGCCGACGGTAGCGATCCCTTCGTTGATCGCCACCCACTCGTGCTCCTTGGTGTAACCCAGCTCCGCGGGAACGCTCAATTCGACTCTCCAGGAGTGTTGTCCATTATTCAGCAGAGGCGCACGCGGACGTGCGCCGCCCTGACACCTTCAGATCTGCCCTGCCCTGACGGGGAGGGCGTACCCGCCGCAGGCAGCGCCTTCACGACGTGCGTCGGTAGAAGGGCAGATCCACCACATCCACCGCTTCAGCGCGGCCTCGCACGTCCACGGCGAACGCACCACTGGAAAGGTCCGTACCCGCTTTGACAGCCGCGATCGCGATGGGCTTGCCCAGCGTGGGGGAGGGGGCGCCGCTGGTGACGGTTCCCACAGGAACCCCATCGCGGAGCACCGGGTACCCCTTGCGGGGGACGCGGCGGCCGCGGCCGACAAGGCCGACCAGGACCTGCGTGGGGCCGGAGGACGCGCGGGCAGCGAGCGCGGCACGCCCCACGAAGTCTCCCGGTTTGTCGAGTTTGACGACCCGGCCCAGCCCAGCATCGTAGGGGGTGAGCTCGGCGGTGAGTTCGTTGCCGTACAGCGGCATTCCCGCTTCCAGCCGCAGGGTGTCGCGGGCTGCGAGGCCGGCGGGCAGGAGTCCGTGCGGCTGTCCGGCCTCCACGAGCGTGTCCCAGAGCGCCGGGGCCGCTGTTCCTGGCCGGAGGTAGATTTCGAACCCGTCTTCACCGGTGTAGCCGGTCCGGGACAGCAGTATGGCAGTGCCGGCGACAGTGCCGTGCTGGGCAGCGTAGGGGCGGAGAGCCGACAGGTCGACGTCGGTCAGCGGTCCCAGGATGGCTGCGGACTGGGGGCCTTGGAGCGCGAGGAGAGCGTAGTCCGCGGTTTCGTCGGTGATGGTCGCGGTGAAGCCGGCGGCCCGCTCGGTCAGCGCGGCGGCCACCGTGCCAGTGTTAGCGGCGTTGGCGACGACGAGGTAGTCGTCGTCCGCCAACCGGTAGACGATGAGGTCGTCGAGGACGCCGCCCTGCTCGGTGACGATCATGGTGTAGCGGGCGCGTCCCACGGCGAGCGTGGACAGTTGTCCCACCAGCGCATAGTCGAGGCAGTCGGCGGCTTGCGGGCCGTGGACCCGGATCTCCCCCATGTGCGACAGGTCGAACAGTCCAGCGGCGTCGCGCACGGCCCGGTGCTCGGCGCTTTCGCTGCGGTAGCGCAGCGGCATCAGCCAGCCAGCAAACTCCACCATGGTGGCGCCGGAAGCCACATGGGTGTCATACAGCGGTGTCGTGCGGGCATCGCTGGTCGGAGGCTGGGTCATGGACGCTCCCGAAGAACAGGGTGGTGTGAACGGAGGCTGGTGAGCGCCGCCCCCGCTATGGCGTCCGCCAGAGGGCCTCAACTGCGCTCGTCTGCACCTTCGGCGAAAGACTGTGGCACAGCGCTGTCCCGTCTGCCGGGGCGGTGCCAATCATAGGGCTGGCGCCCCGGTGCGCACCGGGAAGGTCACCGGTAAACCGGGCAGCGCAGCGGTCCCTGGGCTGGGACGTGCGGGCATTCGGTGTTCTCAGCCTAGCAGTGCGTGGTCGCCGAGCAAGGAGCGCCGGTGCGCGGCGGGCAGATGGGGGAGGAGGCCGCGCACTGGCGCTGGGTAGTGCTTAGGACGTGGCCTTGCGGCGGCTGCGCACGGCGTCGGCCAGATGGGCCAGGACCTCCTCGGTGGTCTCCCAACCCATGCACTTGTCCGTAATGCTCTGGCCGTAGGTGAGCTTGGCCGGGTCGCCGAGCTTCTGGGCGCCGGGCACCAGGAAGCTCTCCAGCATGACCCCGATGATTCCGGTCTGGCCTTCCGCGACTTGGGCGGCGATGGCCTGGGCCACGCCCGGCTGGCGCAGGTGGTCCTTGCCGCTGTTGGCGTGGCTGGCGTCGATCATGAGGCGGCGCGGCAGGCCCGCGGCCTCGATGGTGTCGAGCGCGGCGGCGACACTGTCCGCGTCGTAGTTGGGGCCGGAGCGGCCGCCCCGCAGGATGACGTGGCAGTCCGGGTTGCCGGAGGTGGACACGACCGCGCCGCTGCCGCTCGGGTCCACGCCGAAGAAGGTGTGCGAGCTGGCTGCGGCCCGGCAGGCGTCCACGGCGACCTGGACGTTGCCGTCGGTGCCGTTCTTGAAGCCCACGGGCATGCTGAGGCCGCTGCTGAGCTGGCGGTGCACCTGGCTTTCCGTGGTGCGCGCACCGATCGCTCCCCAGGTCACCGCGTCCGCGATGTACTGCGGGGTGATCGGGTCGAGGAATTCGGTGCCGGCGGGCACGCCCAGGGAGCCGATGTCGAGCAGCAGTTTGCGTGCGGTCCGCAGGCCCCGGTGGACGTCGAAGCTCCCGTCGAGCCCGGGGTCGTTGATCAGGCCCTTCCATCCCAGGGTGGTGCGCGGCTTTTCGAAGTACACCCGCATGACCACGCACAATTCAGAGGAGACGGACGGGATCAGCGCCTTGAGACGGCGTGCATAGTCCAGGGCGGACTCGGGGTCGTGCACGGAGCACGGTCCCACGACAACCAGCAGCCGGTCGTCCTCCCCATCGAGTACTTTTTTCACCTCGGCTCTGGCTTCCTCGACTAGTGCCGTGCGCTCGGGGCCCATCGGCAGTTCGGCCAGGAGGTCGTGGGGAGCGACGAGTGGCTGGTAGCTGACGACACGTGTGTCGTTAGTCCTCGACATGGGCGGTTCCTTTATCCTTGTTCCCCTGACTGGCGGGCTCAGTGGCTATCCAAAGGCGCGGTGGCGGGCCTCAATGCCGCGGTTGCGAGCCCTTGTGGAGCTTGCAGCAGGCGCATCGCGGATTGGTGTGTCGGCTCCCGGGATCCGGCTAGTCATCCGCTCATTCCAGTCCAGGCCTGGTGCGGCTGGAACGGAAAACGTGGTTGGCGGGTACGCAAAAACCCTAACGCGCTCGTATCGCAGCCTATTGCGGCGACTCCCCGTTGGGGGCAGGTGCCGTGGTGTGAAGAACCCCTCTTCGCGCCCGGTGCAGGCCGACGACGAGTGGGAAGCGGCGGGCCGGGGATACGGTGGTCGGACCGCTATCCAAGGGCTGCCGGGACCGGTCGAGGGGTGCGGGTGATACCCCGGCGCCGGGCAGGAGAACCGCGGTTCCGTGGCGCCGCAGCCCCGCCCCTGGGCTGTTACCGTTGCCGCCTACGCGATTCCGGTCTTCTACCGCAGACCTAGAGCATGTAAGGACACGTGGTGATGCGCACGCTGTATCCGCCGATCGAACCGTACGACAGCGGAATGCTCGATGTCGGCGACGGCCACCGGATCTACTGGGAGCTTGTAGGCAACCCGGAGGGGAAACCCGCGGTGTTCCTGCACGGGGGCCCCGGGGCAGGCTGCACTCCCGACCACCGTCGGCTGTTCAACCCGGAGCGGTACCGGGTGCTGCTGTTCGACCAGCGCAACTGCGGGCGGAGTACGCCGCACGCCAGTCTGATGAGCACCGAACTGCACACCAACACCACGTGGACGCTGGTGGCAGACATGGAACGGCTGCGCCGCATGCTGGGGGTGGAGCGGTGGCTGGTCTGCGGCGGGTCGTGGGGGAGTGCGCTCGCTTTGGCGTATGCCGAGCAGTATCCCGAACGGGTCAGCGAACTCGTCCTCCGCGGCATTTTCACGCTCCGCAGCGAGGAGCTGCTCTGGTTCTATCAGAGCGGCGCCTCCTATCTTTTCCCGGACGCCTGGGAGCAGTACCTCGCACCCATCCCCGAAGAGGAGCGGGACGACTTGATCGGCGCCTACGCGCGGCGGCTCAACTCGCCTGACCCGCAGGTGCGCCTCGAAGCAGCCCGCGCGTGGAGCGTGTGGGAAGCCAGCACGTCCACCCTGTACCCGAACGAGCAGTTGCGCGCCGCCTACGCCGACCCCGAGTACGCCCTGGCGTTCGCCCGGATCGAGAACCACTACTTCGTCCACGGCGGATTCTTCACCCCTGGGCAGCTCATCGAGAATGCGAGCAAGCTCGCTGGTGTCCCCGGGGTGATCGTGCAGGGCCGCTACGACGTCTGCACCCCGGCGAAGACCGCTTTCGAACTGCACCGGGCCTGGCCGCAGGCGGAATTCCACCTGATCGACGATGCCGGGCACGCGTTCACCGAGCCCGGCATCCTGCACCAGTTGATCGAAGCGCTCGACCGGTTCGCTGAAGTGTGAGCGTGTGAGGGCTGCCGCGCGGCAGCCCTCCCGCTACTGCTGCGCGGCAGCCAGGGCGTCGGCCCAGGATGTGGGTTCTTCCAGGAGGGGGCGGTAGCGCATCACCCGGGGTGTGGACCGCATGCCCAGCACTCCGACGAGCCGGTCCTGGCGGCCGACGAAGGCGACGAACTTGCGGTCCGCCACCGAGCCGTGCACGATCTCCACGGTGTCGGCGGGGGAGGCCTGGCCCAGCAGTTGGATTTTCCGGCCGTACTGGTCGGACCAGAAATACGGCACCGGGGTGTAGGGGCGCCGGGCTCCTTCCCCGGCGAGCAGGTTGTGGGCGGCCAGGCGCGCCTGCTCTTCAGCGTTGGCCCAGTGCTCGAGCCGTATCCGGCCGCCGTAGCGGGGGTGGGGCCAGGCGGCGAGGTCGCCGACGGCGTACACGTGGGGGATCGAGGTCGCCAAGTACGGGTCGCAGGAGACTCCGCCCACCTCGGGGTCGAGCAGCACCCCCGATCCGGACAGCCACTCGGTGTTGGGGTGGACCCCTATCCCGGCGACGACGACGGGGGCCGCTACGGAGGTTCCGTCGGCCAGTTCGATCCGCTCGACCCGGTGGGTGCCCGCAAAGGAGGTCACGGGCACTCCGAGACGCAGGTCCACCCCGTGGTCGCGGTGGAGTTCCGCGAAGACCGCGCTGATCCGGGGGGCGACGACCCGCGGCAGCAGCGTGTCCGCGGCTTCCAGCAGGGTGGCCTCTGCTCCGAGGGCGCGGGCGCTGGCAGCGACTTCAGCGCCGAGGAATCCCGCTCCCACGACTGCGACCCGGCCGTAGCGCAGCAGGTCGGCGCGGAGCGCTTCGGCGTCGTCCAGGGTTCTGAGGACGTGGACGCCGGGCAGGTCGGTGCGGGGGCGGCGGGCCCGGGCCCCGGTGGCGACCACCACGGCGTCGGCGACAAGGGAGGTCCCGTCGGACAGCTCCACTGCCCGGTCACTGGGGCGCAGCGCCATGGCCCGCACTCCCAGGCGAAGGTCCAGGGAGAGCGCGGCGAGCTCGTCGTCGGTGCGCAGCCACACGCCTTTGCCGGAATTCTGGCTGGTCAAGACTTCTTTGGACAGCGGTGGCCGCTCGTAGGGGCGGTGGGGTTCGTCACCGACGAGCGTGATGGTTCCGTCGAAGCCTGCCTCTCGCAGCGCTTCGGCGGTGGTGAGGCCGGCCATGCCGGCACCGGCTATAACGATGGTCTGCACCTGTTGCTCCGCGGATCGATGGGTTGGACGCGGTGCTGAACGTACAACGGCTGCTCGGCCGGTGCGGCGGGACCCGGCGGGAACCGTGCGCGGCCGGTGCCACTTCCCGGATGTACCCAGCATCCTCGCAGATGGGAGGGGGAGAAGCTGGGAGGTAGCGGCCAGGACCGTCTCTGGCCGCAGGTAAGGTCAGGGCTGGCCCGCCGCAGCGAGTGCGAAACGGGCTGCGAGACGAGACGAGGAGACGGATGTGCCGCACGAGAAGCGCGCGGGCCACGAGGCTGTGCGGATAGGGGCGCTGAGCCGGCGCCGGGGCAGGTACCGCGCGCGGGACTTGGAGTACGCGGTGGTCGATGTCGAGACCACCGGGCTCCGGCCTGAGGGGGGAGCCCGGGTCTGTGAGATCGCCGTGGTGCGGATGCGCGGGGACGGCACTGTGCTCCGGGAGTTCACCACGCTCGTCGACCCGCGGATCAAGGTCACCGGACAGGAGTTCCACGGTATTGCCCAGGGCGATGTGGTGGGAGCTCCCCGTGCGGCGGAGCTCGTGGCGGAGCTTTGCGCGCTGTTCTCTGGTGCGGTCGTGGTGGGACACAACCTCGACTTCGAAAACGCGTTTCTGACCAGCGAGTTCGTCCCGGCAGGGCTGCCGGATGGGCTGCCCGGCCTGTGCACGCTGCGCACGCTGCGGTCGCAGGTGCATTTGGAGCGGTATTCGCTGGCCCGGGCCAGCCACGCGCTCGGGGGAGACTGGCCGACCGGGCAGCACACCGCTTTGGGGGATGCGCGGGCCTGCGCGCAGTTGCTCGCGGAGCTGCTGCACAACGCTCCGGGGCCGCTGTTCTACGTGGGGCCGGAACCGGTGGTGCTGGAAGAGCGTCCGCAGCAGGCGCAGCTCAAGCCGCGGCGTTCTGCTGCGGGGTCAGTGCGGCTGGCAGGGCCGCGTCCCCGTGCGGTGCCGGTCCGGGAGCTGCGGGCATGGCCGCGGGTGTGGCGGGAGCTGGAGTTGGATCCGGGGCTGTGCACCGGCCGGTTCGACGAAGCGGAGCGGGCGTATGCGGTGGCGCGGGCGCGAACCCGGGCGCGGGTCCGCACCGCGCTGCGGATCGGGGCCGCGGCCGCGGGGATGACCGCGGCCGCGTTGCTGGCGGCGGCGCTCTGCCAGCCGAAGGCTGCCCGGTCGAGCAGCTAGTCGGCAGGCGCCCAGGGACGCGGCAGCGCGGAGCGGGTCGTCCCGTTCAGCCAGCCGGCTCTGCCCGGGGGGAAGATGGGGTGGAGCCCGGTCTGGAGCAGTGGGGTGCCGCAGGGCGGCTGCCTGCTGTCCGGGTGCTGCCGTAAGGGCTGGGACGCGGAGGCTACTGGTCGTTTGCCTGCTCGGTCGGGCGGGTGCGGGCCGCGGCTGCGGCGTGGTCCCGGTCGACACCGAGAGCGCGCAGCGCGAACTCGGTGACGAGGATGCGCGCCCCGTCCAGGGCGATCTCCCCGCGGACTAGGGGGAGGCGCTGGGAGCCGATGAGTGCGAGCAGGAGTTTGGCGGTGTGCTCCAGGGGAACCGGTTCGAATTCCCCGTTCTCCGTGCCTTGGCGCAAGATCTCCACGAGCAGATGCTGCATCGGCGCGACATGGTCGGCGAGCTGCTGGTAGGCCTGCGGTCCCAGACTGGCGCTGAGTTCAGCGGCGGCCGGGTGCTGGTGTTCGACGATGGCTTCCAGTTGGAAGCTGATGAATCCGGCCAGCCGCTGGATCGCGGGAGCGTCCTGGGGGAGCTCCTCTGCACAGCGCTGTACGAAGTTGGCGGTCACCCGTTCGGTGAACGCCAAGAGCAGCGCGGGCTTGTCGGGAAAGTAGTTGTACAGCGCGGTGCGGGTGATCCCGGACACCGCGGCCACATCGGTCATGGAGATCTCGTCGATCCCCTGGTCACGGGTGAGCACGGCCACCGCGTCCAGGATGCGGTCGAGCACTTGGGCGCGGTGCGCGGCGATGGTGGGGGCCGAGATCTTAGGCATACCCCTATCGTGGCATGCCTCACCACTGACCGGCCGGGGTTCGCCGTCATCCAAGGTCGCTGGATGAGGCCAGCGCCAGGGAGCGGTTCAGCTCGGCCATCAGTTCGCTGTTGAACTGGTAGGCCTGCCGGACCTCGTCGACGACCCGTGTCTGCTCTGCTTCGTCCAGGTCGAGGGCGTCGAGGACCGCCCGGTAGTTCTTCTTGAACCGGGGCAGGCTGTCCAGACGGTCGAAGATGTAGAACTCGAAGCCTGCGCCGTCGGTGAACCCGTAGGCGCGTTGGACGACGCGCTTGATGACCTGCCCGCCCGACAGGTCGCCGAGGTAGCGGGTGTAGTGGTGGGCGATGAAGCCGGCGGGCCAGTGGACGGTCCACCGGATGCGGTCGGTGTAGGCCCGGGTGGTCGGCAGCGGGGTGATCGTGTCCCGCCAGTCCGGGCCGCACAGGAAGGCGAGGTCGCGCTCCAGGGCGGGGACGCGGTGGAGTTCCGGGAAGTACACGGCACCGCCGACAGGATGGTCGGCGAGGGTTTCGGCGACCTCTTCCAGGGCGGAGTAGATGAAGTAGTGCTGGGCGGCGAGGGCGACGTAGCCGTGGCGGGGCAGGGTGCCGGAGACGAGCGCTTGGGAGAAGTCGTGGGCTTCAGCCGCGTCGTGGGAGGACCGGGTGCCCGCTTTGAGCCGTTCAGAGAAGGTGAGGGAGTCGGACCGCTCCTGGGTTGCCTGTGCCGTGCTCATGGGGATTACTTCCTTTGTGTCCGTTTTAGGAAAGAGGGTGGGAAGGTGACAATCTTGATGACATCATGTCGTTTAAAGTCCACGAGCACAATATTTCATGACGACATGTCGTCATGAAATTGTCCACATCGCTACCCGCACTCCCGCGGCGCGGGTACGCTGGGGAGCCGGGAGCTATCCTGGTCACGAAGAACGACCTACTAACGGTCCAGACCTCACCACGCACCGCTCTTAGGCGGGGTGGGGGACGTTTCCGGCCTGCACTGCTGGCGGCGTGCAGAGCCGGGCCATTATCGTTTGACTGGCATGAACCTTTCGCGAGCCAGCCTGGAGGGAGGACGGAGCCGGGCTGGACGACTGCGCCCGGTGCGCTCGCCCCGCCAGGCGCTCGGCACTCCGGTGTCGGAAGTGGAGGGGAGCCATGACACCGAACCCCGCACGATCTGCTCCCGGGTGCTGAAGAGACAGTCGACGTAGAGGCGGTATGTGGACATTGGACAAGCAGGGCACGGGCCGCCGAACGTGCCCCCACCCCCAGGTACACGAAGCGCACCCCTCCGAGGCGCCGTGGAATCAGTAGACATCCTCCTGATCGAGGACGATCCCGCAGATAAGCTCCTCGTCGAGGAGTTCCTCGCGGACACCGCACTCAACGCCAAGATCACCTGGTTCACCACATTGGCCGAGGCCCGACCGCACCTGGCCTCTTTCCGCGGTTGCGTGCTTCTGGACCTCAACCTGCCTGATGCGCGCGGGATGGACCTGCTGCGCGAGGTCCTTGACGCCGCGAAATCAGCCGCAGTGGTCGTCCTGACCGGACTGGACGACGAGCACGAAGGCATCGCCGCGGTCGCTGCCGGAGCCCAGGACTACCTGGTCAAAGGGCAAGTCGACGGCTCGCTGCTCGCTCGCAGCCTGCGCTATTCGGTGGAACGCCAGCGCGCCGACGAAAACGCGCGGCAGTTACGGGAGGCCGAACTGCACGCCCGGGAGAACATGCGCCTGGAACGAGGCCTCCTCCCGCAACTGTTACTCGACGAGTCCCGGATGGTGCCCCGGTCCTTCTACCGGCCAGGCCGCAAACGCGCCCTGGTCGGCGGCGACTTCTTCGACGCAGTCGACCGCGACGGCACCACCCACCTCATCGTGGGCGACGTCAGCGGCCACGGACCGGACGAAGCCGCGCTGGGCGTCAACCTCCGGATCGCCTGGCGCGCCTTGGTGATGGGCGGGGTCGCGGAAGACCAGTTGCTGACCGCGCTGGAGAAGATCCTCGTCACCGAACGCGCCCAAGACGAGATGTACGCCACCCTCTGCCAGGTCAGCATCGACCGGGACACCGAAGAAGCGCGGCTCCGGCTGTTCGGCCACCCCCCGCCGCTGGTCCTTGGCCCCGACCAGCGCGTCACTGAAGTGCGAGCCGAGCCCGGGCCGCCGCTGGGCATGCTGTTTGACGTCACCGCAGAAGTGGAGCGGTTCTCCTTCTGCCGCGGCTCCACCCTCATGCTCTACACCGACGGCCTGGTAGACGCCTACGACGGCAACAGCTCCGACCGGCTCGGCGTCACCGGGCTCGCCCGCATCGTCGAAGACATCCTCGCCTCGGGCACCCCCATCGGGGAGCTGCCGGAACGTCTCGTAGACGAGGCCGAACAGCACAACGGCGGTCCGCTCCAGGACGACGTTGCCATGCTGCTCATCACTTACGGGAAATGACTCACGTGAACTCCGACACCGCACCGGGGAGCGGAGAGACGTCGGCCACGGGCGGCATCCTCACCCGCCCCTGGTCCCTGCGTCGGCGCGTCATCGTACTGCTGTGCTCCGTAGGCATTGTCCTCATCGCCTCGGTCGCCACCATCATCATCACCGCGCTGGAAGCACGCGAGGCGGTGGTCCGCCAGGTAGAGCAGCTCACTCCCGCACAGAGCGCTCTGCACCAGACCATGGCCGCCTACTACAACCAGGACAACGGCATCCGCAGCTACGCGGCCACCGGAACACTCGACTCGCTGGAGCCCTACGAGCAGGGCCGCCGTACCTTGGAGGCGAGCCTCCCCCAGTTGGAGAAGGCCGCCCAAGACAACCCCGCCATCGACTCCGACATCGAAGCCCTGCTCGCTGCCGGGGAGTCCTGGAGCAGCGAGTTCGCCGAGCCAGTCCTGGACAAGGTGCGCAACGGTGAGGAACTCACCCACGCCGACGTCCAACGCGGTGAAGAACGCTTCAACTATCTGCGGGAAGCGTCCAGCAGCGCCCAGGGGCGCATCAGCGTCGAACTGGACGAAGCCCAAAAAGACCTGGACTCCGCCACCCAGCAGCTCGCCGCTCTGCTGACCCTCGTGGTCGTGGTCATCATCGTGCTGTGCGGCTTCCTGTGGGTGATGCTGCAGCACTGGGTGCTCCGCCCGCTCGACGAGCTCGGCCGCCACCTGCAGCAGGTCTCGGACGGCTACTACGCGCACCGCATCGAAGTGGAGGCACCCCCCGAGATCGAACGGGTCGCCTGCAACGTGGACGCCATGCGGGAGCGCATCGTGCACGAACTCGACGAAGTCGGCACCGCGCGGCGCGCCCTCCAAGAACAGTCGGAGCTGCTGGAACGCCAAACCGAAGAACTGCGCCGCTCCAACCTGGAGCTGGAGCAGTTCGCTTACGTCGCCTCCCACGACCTCCAGGAGCCGCTGCGCAAGGTCGCCAGCTTCTGCCAGTTGCTCCAGCGCCGCTACCACGGGAAGCTGGACGAACGCGCCGACGCCTACATCGACTTCGCGGTCGAAGGAGCCAAACGCATGCAGGTCCTCATCAACGACCTGCTGGCGTTCTCCCGGGTGGGGCGGACCAAGAACTTCACCACCGTGGACCTCAACAGCGCGCTCAACGACGCGCTCGCCAGCCTCGAACCGGCGCTCGAGGAAGCCGAGGCCGTGGTCACCGGGGATCCGCTCCCGGAAGTGCAGGGCGATCAGACCCTGCTCACCCAGGTCTTTTTCAACCTGATCAGCAATGCCGTGAAGTTCCGCGGGGACAATCCGGCCCGGGTGCACATCAGTGTCCGCCGCGAAGGGAACGAGTGGGTGTTCTGTTGCGCCGATAATGGAATCGGCATCGAGCCGCAGTACGCCGAGCGGATCTTCGTGATCTTCCAACGGCTGCACACCCGCGAGAAGTACGGCGGCACAGGGATCGGTCTGGCCATGTGCAAGAAGATCGTGGAGTTCCACGGCGGACGCATCTGGCTGGACGTGGACTCCGACGAGCCTGGAACCCGGATCTGCTGGTCGCTGCCGGTAGACACGGACAAGGACGACGACCAGTCCGACGAAGAGCCATCACCGCTGACCGCGTGGTCCGAACCGGACTCCGCTGGCGCCGACAGATGAGAAGGTTGGGGGATTGAACGAGGTCCGCATGGTGCAACCTATCGAGGTGCTGCTGGTCGAGGACGACCCTGGCGATGCCCTCATGACGCGGGAGGCATTCGCGGAGCACAAAGTCGGCAACCGTCTGCACGTGGTCTCTGACGGGGTGGAAGCCTTGCGTTTCCTCCGCCGTGAGGGCGAGTACGCTCAGGCGCCCCGGCCGCACCTGGTCCTGCTCGACCTCAACCTGCCCCGCAAAGACGGGCGCGAGGTCCTGCAAGAGATCAAGCAGGACGAGGACCTGGCCCGCATCCCCGTCGTCGTCCTCACCACTTCGGAAGCTGAAGAGGACGTCATCCGCAGCTACCAGTTGCACGCCAACGCCTATGTGACCAAGCCGGTCGACTTCGACCAGTTCATCAAGGTGGTCCAGCAGATCGACGACTTCTTCGTCACGGTGGTGCGGCTGCCGAGCCGGTGAGGCTGCCGCTGCGGGCGGACCGTGCTGCGCCCGGAATGCGGGACGGCCGAGCGCAGTGCCGGGTTCTCGACTACGGTTGGTGCCATGAGCCTGCCCGAACCCCGTAACCCCTCTGGTCCGTACCGCATCTGCGTGGTGTGCCTCGGCAACATCTGCCGTTCTCCGATGGCGGAGAAGATCCTGCTCACCGACCTGGCCCGCGCTGGGCTCGCCGACCGGGTCCAGGTAGATAGCGCAGGTACCGGCAATTGGCATGTCGGGGCGGACATGGACCGGCGTGCCGCCTCCACGCTGCGGAAGTACGGCTACCCGACGGGGCATGTCGCCCGCCAGTTCTCCCCCTCCTGGTTCCCGGAGCGGGACCTGATCCTGGCGATGGACACCGACAACCTCGCGGACCTGGTCCGGCTCGCCCCGGACGAGGAGACCAAGGACCGGATCCGCCTGTTCCGCTCTTTTGCTCCCGGTGTAGGACCCAACCCGGAGGTGCCTGACCCGTACTACGGAGGTGAAGACGGCTTCATCACCGTGCTCACCATGATCGAGGCCGCATCGAAAGGGCTCGTCGGAGAACTCACCGCGCTGTTCAGCGCGCGCTGAAAGGGGAACGGGTGAATTCCGTCGCTGCCAGAGTGACCGAACTGACCGGTCGCGAGGTTGCCGCCGTTGCCGAGCGAGGACACAGCCACCGGTGGCATCTCTACCGCGTGGAACTGGCTGACGGGACCCCGCTCTTCGTCAAAGCGCTTCCCGACGACGCCCCGGCACTGGACGGACTTTTCCGTGCCGAGGCGCTAGGCCTGGACTGGTTGGGGCGGTCGTTCGGCTCCCCGGTGCCCCAGGTAGCGGGGTGGGACGACCGCACCCTCGCCATGGAGTGGGTGGACGAGCGGCCGCCCACTCCCGAAGCAGCGGAACGGTTCGGCCACCAGCTCGCCGCGATGCACTTGGCGGGCGCCGAATCCTTCGGTGCCACCTGGGACGGCTACATCGGCCCGCTGCCCATGGACAACACCCCGCGTTCGACGTGGCCGGAGTTCTACGCCGAGCAGCGGATCCTGCCCTACTTGCGCCGCGCCGCCGACCGGGGCGCGCTCACCCCGGGCGACGTCCGCCTCGTGGAGAAAGTGCTCGACGCGCTTGACCACCTGGCGGGCGACCCGGAACCCCCGGCGCGGATCCACGGCGACCTGTGGAACGGCAACGTGCTGTGGCAGGACGACGGCGCGGTCGTCATCGACCCCGCGGCCCACGGTGGCCACCGGGAAGCAGACCTCGCCATGCTGGCGCTGTTCGGCCTGCCCTACCTGGACCGGGTTCGCGACGCCTACAACGAGGTCGCGCCGCTCGCCGAGGGCTGGCGGGCCCGGATTCCGCTGCACCAGTTGCATCCGCTGCTGGTGCACGTGTGCCTGTTCGGGGCGGCCTACCGCACCACATTGGTGGACACGGCCCGCGCCGCGCTCCGCGCCTGACCAACCCTGCCGTGGACCGCGGGGAATGAGACGCTGACGGCTGCGGCCCCGGCCAGGGAAGAGCCCTGCCGGGGCCGCACCGTGGACTCACGTCCGTACGGCTCAGCCTTTCACGCTGCCCGCGAGCAGGCCGCGGACGAAGTAGCGCTGCAAAGTGAAGAACACGAGCAGCGGAATCACCATGGAGACGAAAGCGCCTGCGGTGAGCCGCTGCCACTCGTTGCCCCGGGTGCCTGCCAGTTCCGCGAGCCGGACCGTGAGCGGTGCCGTGGACACGTCGCCGCCCGCGAAGATCAGCGCCACCAGCAGGTCGTTCCACACCCACAGGAACTGGAAGATCGCCAGCGACACCAGGGCGGGGACGGTGAGCGGGAGCACCACCTTGCGGAACAGCACGCCGTGTCCGGCGCCGTCCACCCGGGCCGCCTCAAAGAGGGTGGTCGGCAGCTGGGAGATGAAGTTGTGCAGCAGGAAGATCCCCAGCGGCAGGCCGAAGATGGTGTGGGCCACCCACACGTTGGTGAACGCGAACGCGCCCGGCAGATCCCAGGCGGGCAGGATCTGGTATCCGCCGATCGTCACCCCCTGGGAGAAGAACCGCAGCAACGGCACCAGGGCCATTTGCAGGGGCACGATCTGCAGGGCGAAGACCCCCAGGAACACCCAGTCCCGGCCGGGGAAGTTGACCCAGGCCAGGGCGTAGGCGGCCAGTGCGGCGAGGACCACCACGAATACCGTGGACGGCACCGTGATGACGAAAGAGTTCACGAAGTAGCTGGCAAGCTGCCCCTGGCCGGGGGAGAACAACACCTCGCGGTAGTTGTTCAAGGTGAGCTGCGGGTCGGAGAACATCGTCCACCAGCCAGTGGTCTTGATCTCCAACTCGGGACGGAAGGAGGAGAGGAACAGGCTGGCGGTGGGCAGTGTCCACAGGACAGCGATGATGATCGCGATGGCACTCGCGGCGGTGCTGGTCAGGCGTTTCCGCACGCGGGCCGCGGCCGACTCGCGGCTGTGGGCCGGGTTCTCCTTTGCCCGCAGCGGTGGGACATGCGTGGCGTAGTCGTCACGCGCCGCGCGAGGCGAGGAGGGCTTGCGCACGCCGCCGCCCCCTTCTTCCTCGGCGGGCGGGGACTGTGGGGACGTGCTCATCGCTGCTCCTCCCTCAGCCGTCGATTGGTGCGCATCTGCAGGATGATCAGCGGGATGACCAGAATGAACAGGAACACCGCAAGCGCCGATCCCATACCCAGGTTGTCGTAGCGGAACGCCTGCGCGTACATCTCGTTGGCGATGACGCTCGTCTCGTACTGGCCACCGGTCATGGTGCGCACGATGTCGAACACTTTCAGTGTCTGCACCGAGATAGTGATCAGCACGACCATGAGCGTCGGCCACACCGAGGGCAGGGTGATGTTCCAGAAGTGGGTCCACACCCCGGTGCCGTCGATGCGGGCCGCTTCGATGATCTCGTCAGGGATGGCTTTGATTGCGGCGGAGAGCACGACCATCGCGAAGCCGGCTTGGACCCAGATCAGCACCACGATCAGCAGCAGCGTGTTGATCGGGGCGTCCAGGAGCCACAGCCGCGGTTCACCGCCGAACCACACGATGATCTGGTTGAGCAGACCGATCTGCTCGGCTTCCGCGGGACGGTAGGCGTAGATGAATTTCCAGATGATGCTCGCGCCGACGAACGAGATCGCCATCGGCATGAAGATCAGCGACTTGGCCACTGATTCGAACCGTTTGCGGTCGACCAGCAGCGCGTAGAACAGCCCGATCGCGGTGGCCAGCACCGGCCCGAACAGTACCCACAGGAACGTGTTGCGGAGGACCACCAGGATTTCAGGCTGCGTGAACATCGCAATGTAGTTGTCCAGGCCGACCCAGGCCGCACCTTTGCTGTCCATGAACGACAGCAGCGTGGTACGGATGACCGGGTAGACCAGGCCCAGGATCAGCAGGATCAGTGCGGGCGCCAGGAAGAGCGTGGCCTGCCACCATTCGGTCCTGGTCTTTCTGGGTCCGGCATCCACGAGGAGCAGCAGGGCGCCGATGACAGCCAGGAAGCCCGCGACACCGATCACCAACCACAGGAGCTTGGGAAGCTCGTCGACAAGGGAGAAACCCATTCCCGTCCTCTTCCGATCGGGGTGGTTCGGGACCGGCAGATGCCGGTCCCGAAGCAGCGGACTGTGTCAGGAAGACCAGGAGTTCTCGATGTAGTCGAGCGTGGCGTCGGTGTCCTCGCCGTTGATCCAGTTGACCATTCCCCGCCAGAACGTTCCGGCTCCCACTTCAGCCGGCATCAGGTCGCTTCCGTCGAAGCGGAACACGGTTTCGGGGTCGCGCAGGATCTCCGCGCCCAGACGGTCGGTCGGAACTTCCAGAAGGTCGAGGTCAAGGCCCTTGTGTGCGGAGAACCAGGCGCCTTCCGCGGCCCGGCTGTTCGCGAACTCCGCGGTAGCCAGGTACTCGCGGACCGCGACCACCTCGGGACGGTCGCTGAACGCGCCGACGAATTCGCCACCGCCCATGACCGGGGTGCCCTGATCCGGGTTGATCGGCGGCAGGTTGAACGCGTACACATCGCCGTCCTCGGCGACCTCGGTGCCTTCCGGCCACTGGGCGGAGTAGAAGGAGCCCATGAGGTACATGGCGCACTGGCCGTCCAGGATGGGCAGGCCGCCTTCCTGGAACGAGGTGATGGCGATGCTCTGCACGTTGCCGAAGCCGCCGTTGACGTAGTCAGGGTTCCGCAGAATGGTGTCGGCCCGGTCGAACGCGTCCGCGATCTTGGAGTCGTTGAACGGGATGTCGTGGTTGACCCACTGGTCGTAGACGTCGGGGCCGTTTTCCCGCAGGACGACGTTTTCGATCCAGTCGGTGCCGGGCCAGCCCGTGGCGTCACCGGATTCGAAGCCGACGCACCAGGGCTTCACTCCGTTGTCAGCGATGGTGTCGCTAAGTTCGATCAGCTCGTCCCAGGTCTGTGGGACTTCGTACCCGTTCTCGGAGAAGAACGTGGGCGAGTACCAGACGAAGGACTTGAAGTTGGCGCCCAGCGGGGTGCCGTACAACTCGCCGTCGAACGTGGCGTAGTCCAGCCAGTCCTCACTCCAGCCTTCTTCGGCCAGCTTCTGGACGCTCTCGGGGGCCGCGACCAGGTCACCGGACTTGGCGAAGCGCTCAAGCAGACCGGGCTGGGGGAAGAAAGCAATGTCGGGCGCGTTGCCGCCGTCCACTTTCACCTGGACTTGGGCTTCGAACTCACCACTGCCCTCGTACTGGATCTTGATTCCGGTGCAGTCGACGAACTTCTGCCAGGCACGTTCCAGCCGTTCGGCCTCGACGTCCCGGATGGAAGCGTAGATCGAGACGGTGCCGCCGATGTCCTGCCACTGCTTGTAGGGTTCGCATTCCGGCGAGTCCGGGTCGGCTCCCGCCGACCCTCCGCCACCGGACAGGTAGGCGCAGCCTCCGGTCAGCAGCACGAGGGAGAGTGTCGCGGCGATTGTGACGCGCGGATCAGGGAACTTGGGCATTCATGTACCTCCAGTACCGCCCGGTCATCGTGTGACCTGCTCCATAGACATCCGATGCAAGTAGTTCTGTCCGTGAAAGTCCACACATTTGGCCGATGCCTGCCGTAACGGTTTTGTCACGTGGAAAGCGTTCCAGTTAGGAACGGATTGCCGCGGTCGCCGGAGATTAGCGGTGTGATCGCTATAAGTGAACAAAACTTGGCAAACACCGGAGGCTTCCCTTTCTTGAGCCTTGTGGGCTTAGGCAGAAGGATAAAACGGGAGGTAGCGGAGATATCAGGCGATATGCCGTGAGTGGGGTGCGGCTGTCCCTCGTCTGTGCGTCCTGCGGCTGCGCTGAGCCCGTCGTATCAGGCAGAAGAGGCGATGAGGGGAGCATTGCTGATCATTGGGGTGCGTGCGACTGAGCCGGGACAGGCCGCCGGAGCCGTCCCCGCCTGCCTGCCCTGACAGCACCGGTGGCCGCGGACCGCGGTAGCGGCCATCGCACCCCGCCACCACCGGACCGCGGAAGCGGACCAGAGGGCCATCGTGGACTTGAGAGGCGCAGGCCTGCAGGCAGCAGGCGCAGCAGAGAACAGGAGCACCGCCGGATCAGACGCGTGATCCAGCGGTGGTGCACGAGAAAATGGTGAAGTGGCACAGGTACTCGTCATCGCAGACGATCTCATCGGCGCGGCTGCGACCGCTGCGCGTTTTGCGCGTGCCGGACAGCGCGTGACCATGGTCGCCCCCGAGCAGGTCGCCCGGGTGGCCGAAGACCACGACGTGATCGTTGCCAACCTCGACAGCCGGCACATGCCGCCCCACCAGGCCACCGACCTCGTCGCCGACGTCGTCGAAGCGGTATGGCCGGTGGGCTTGGTGATCAAGCGGATCGACACCACCTTGCGCGGCAACCTCGGCGCGGAAGTCGAAGCCGCGTGGACGGAAGTCCGGGAGCGCTGTCCGCCGCAGACCCGGCTGCGCGTCATCGTGGTTCCCGCTTTCCCCGCCGCGGGCCGGACGACCGTCGACGGAGTACAGTTGCTGGACGGCACCCCGGTGGACCGCACCGAGGCGGCACTCGACCCGCTCAGCCCCACCGCTGCTGCCGATGTCGCCGAAGTGGTGGCGCAGCAGAGCTCGCTGCGGGTCCGCCGCATCCCGGTGCGCCAGGTCACCCCGGAGCTGTTGACAGCAGAGCTCGCCGCCGGAGATGAACCGGTGGTGCTGTGCGACGCCGACACCACCACCTACCTGGCGGAACTAGCCGAGGCGGCTGCCCGGGCGCACCGGGAGCACGGCATCGTGTGGCTGGCCGCTGACCCGGGACCGTTCGGCGTGCTGTTGGCCGAGGCCCTGCACTTGCACGGCGAAGGCATCACCGCCGGGCCGCTGTTGGCCGCGGTAGGCAGCGTCACCGAGCTGACCGCGCGGCAGCTCGACGCGGTCGTGCGCTCCGGACCGGTGCGCTGGGTCGATGCCGCCCCCGAGGACGTGGAGCGCGAGGACAGCCGGGAGAAGCTTGCCCACACCCTGGCTGATGCGCTGGCCAGCCACGCCTTCCCCGACGTGGTGGTGTTCCGGTTGCGGGCGACCGCGGCGGAGATCGCAGCGTTGCCGCTGCCACAGCGCCGCCTGATTCCGGAGCGGCTGGCGGAAGTGATCGCCACGGCGGTGACCGATGCGCACGAGCAGGACGGGGCGCTGGGACGTCCGAGCGGGATGTTGATCGCCGGCGGCGATCTCACTTCGGCCGTGCTGGATGTGCTGGGGGTTCAGACTTTCGACATCGGTGGGGAGATGCTCCCGCTGACCGTGCACGGTGTGCTTGGCGGGGGAGTGCTGGACGGTGTCCCGCTGATCGCGAAGAGCGGGTTGGTGGGCGACAGTTCCGCGATCGCCGACTGCCTGGGGCGGCTCCGCCGGGCTGTGCAGACCCGGCTGCGGACGGTCCGCGCGGAAGTGGTGGAGCATTTCCCGTTCACGGCGGGCGCCTAGCCTGCATCGGGCAAGTCGAACCGGAGCCGTCCGGCCGTGCACGGCGGCTGTCAGCGGGACAGCGGCGCAGGGCATCCGGGCGTGGAGAACGACGAGGAGGACGGCTGCGGTGTGCAGCGCCGGTGCGCCGCTCCTGCCTGGGGACGACAGGGGCGGTGGGGCGTCGGCGGTGGTCCCGGCGCCCCACCGCTGGCGGGTGGGACCAGAGGGTCAGATCTCTTCAGCGCTGAGTTCAGGGACCGCGAAGGGGGGTCGGCCGCGTCCCCGCACCCGGTAGCCGCCCCAGACGTTGACTTCAACGAGCTCTCCTTTGCCCGCATAGCCTTCCGGGGTGCGCAGCAGGACTGCGCGCTGGCCCTGGCGGAAGAGCCGGTCCAGCTCCGGATCGGCGACGAGCCGTCCGGTCCACCGGTACTCTCCGCTGAGCGGGTCGAAGTGCCCGGCGAGGTGCGCGGTGACGGTGACTTCGGTCTCGTCGAAGACAGCGGTGACGGTGCCGTGGTATTCCTCTTCGTCGTCGCCCATTCCGCTCATGCGGTCTCCTCCAGTACTCCGGCCCGGCGCCACAGCTTCTTCGCGGGCCCTTGGATCATTCCTGCCTCAGCGAAAGTCGCCACGGCCTTGCTGGCCATCCAGGTCAGGCTCTTGCGCCAGTGGGGGTTGCGGCGCGCGGCGCGGCGGGCGGCCTTCGGGTCGAGTCCTACTGCTGCGTAGCAGTCCGGGTGGATGAGCCGCGTGGTGGCGAAGTAGACCACCAGGCCGAGGACCAGGCGGCTGTAGGCCTTGGACAGCCAGCTGCGGTGCTGCCAGGAGCGCAGGAACTCTTCGCGCGCGTAGCGCATGTGCCGGGCTTCTTCCACCACGTGGATCCGGGAGACAGCGCGGACCAGCGGTTCGAGTTCTTCGTCCACCATGGTCTCGCGCTGGAGCTGGTCGAGAATCTCTTCGACGTACAGTGCGGCGCTGAAGGTCAGAGGCGTGTTGGAGATGGTTTTGAAGACCCGGCCGAGGAACTGGGTGAGGCCGTCCACACGGTAGTAGCGGGCACCGAGCTTGCCCACCATCTTGGCGAACATCACCGAGTGGCGGCATTCGTCGCCGATCTCGGTGTAGGCGTACTGGATGTGGTTGCTGGTGGGGTCGCGGTCGTAGGCGTGGCGGACGAGCATCTGCATCAGGATCGTTTCGAACCAGATGCCGATGCTGGCGATGCTGGCGGTCTCGTGCCTGCTCAGTTCTTTGCGCTGGGCTTCGCTGAGCTGCTCCCACAGTTCGGTGCCGTACAGCGAGACCCGTTCGGGGCGGATGGCGTAGCGGTCGGGGTCGATGGGGGCGTCCCAGTCGATTTCGACGAGCGGGTCGAAGGAGGCTTTAGCCGAGGAACGCAGGAGCCGTTGGGCGATGTCCTCGCGGTCAGTGATGGCCTTGGCGGGTGCGGTCATCGCGGTTCTCCTCCGGAAGTGGTGGAGCCGGTGGGTTCCTGGGGACGGAACCGTCCCCAGGGGTCGCACAGGGTGGAGCGCGGACACCCCATGTTTCCTACGATGAACGTTACAATGACTATTGTCACAATTCAATGGGGTAAAAAGGCGGCTGGTCAACCCGGGAAGCGCCACCCGGCGTCAGTGCCGAAACGCCCTGCGCATCGGAGCCGAACGCGCGGACTCCCTAGAGTGGGGGCATGGCCGAATACCGCATCGACGAGCTGGCCCGGCTGGCGAACACCACCGTCCGCAACGTCCGCGTCTACCAGGACCGCGGACTGCTCTCCCCGCCGCGCCGGGAAGGACGGGTAGGGATTTATACCGAGGTCCACCTCGCCCGGCTGCGACTCATCGGTCAACTCCTCAAACGCGGCTATACCTTCGCCAACATCGCCGAACTAGTCAGCGTATGGGAGCGGGGCGGCAACCTGTCCGAAGTGCTCGGGTTCGAATCCGCGGTGGGCGACCCCTGGTCCGACGAAATCCCCGGCTACATGACCCTGGAGGAGCTCACCGACCTCTTCGGCGACCAGGTCACCCCTGAGCGGGTGGCCCGGGCGGTTGAACTCGGCCTGCTCGAACCGGAAGGGAAACGGTACCGCGTGCCCAGCCCGCGCCTGCTCCACGCTGGTGCGGAGCTCGTCGAAATCGGCATGTCCCTCGACGCGGTCCTGGACCTCGCCCAAGAACTCCGCGACCGGATCGACGCTGCCGCGGAAGCACTCAACCGGCAGGTTTCGGAGCACATCATCGCTACCTACGCCCCGGAAGGGATCATCCACAGCGAGGACCTGGGCAAGGTCGCCGACGTGATCCGCCGTGTCCGCCCTCTCGCGCAGATCGCGGTCGACGCGATCCTCGCCCAGGCCATGTCCCGGCACATGCACGAGACGCTGGGTGATCACTTCGCGCAGATCATCGACCACCTCAAGGAGCGGGCGGAGCATCGGTCCGCCTGACCGTGTCCGTGCCGGTGCCTCCCGGGGTGCGCTGCGGTCGGCTCACGTCCAAGGGGAGCGCAATGCGGCGGGTGAACCGCAGCTCCGCGTAGGCGCCTGCCGGCACTGCTGGACGGACCGGGTAGACCGGCTCCACCCGCTGGTAGGGGGAGCCCGGAGCGGGCCGCGGGTCAGGCTCCCCCTTGTTGGGCCACATCGCCATGGCGCGTTCCGCTTGGGCGGTGATCGTCAACGACGGGTTGACGCCCAGATTGGCGGTGACGGCTGACCCGTCCACCACGTGGATGCCGGGATGGCCGTAGAGCCGGTGGTAGGGGTCGATTACACCTTCCTCGGGGGAGGCGCCGATCGGGCAGCCGCCCAGGAAGTGCGCGGTCAACGGGATGTCGAAGATTTCGCTGACGCAACTGCCCGGGTAGCCGTCGATCTGTTTGGCGATCTGGGCGGCGAACTGCTGGGCCACCGGGATCCACGTGGGGTTGGGAGCGCCGTGGCCCTGCCGAGAGGTCAGCACCCGCCGGCCGAACAGTCCCCGCCGGGTGTAGGTGGTCAGCGAGTTGTCCAGGGACTGCATGACCAGGCCGATGATGGTCCGCTGCGACCAGCGGCGCACGGACAGGCTGCGCATGAAGAGGTAGGGGTGGGCGGCGATTACGCCGAGGAAGCGCAGCCAGCGGGGGATGCGTCCCCCGCCGGGGACTTGCATGGTGGTGAGCAGCCCCATCGCGTTGGAGCCTTTGCCGTAGCGGACCGGCTCGATGTGCGTGTGCGCGTCAGGGTGCATGGAGGAGGTGATCGCCACGCCCTGCGTGAAGTCCTGGGGCGGGCGTATCGCCTTGGTCATCGCGCCGACGAGGGCTTCGGAATTGGTGCGGGTGAGCGTGCCGAGCTTGGGGGAGATGCGGGGCAGGAGCCCGGAGTCGCGCATGGCGTGCAGGAGGCGCTGCGTGCCGTAGGTGCCAGCAGCGAGCACGATGTAGCGGGCGGTGAACGTGCGGGTGGCGCGCCGGGTGCGGAAAGCACCGGTGGCTACGGTGTCGACCGCATAGCCGCCGCCGAGGGAGGCAGGGCGTTCGCGGATCGCTACCACGGTGGTCATGGGGTGGATGACGGCGCCATGGCGCTCCGCGAAGTACAGGTAGTTCTCGGTGAGCATGTTTTTTGCGCCGTGCCGACAACCGGTCATGCACTCCCCGCACTCCAGGCAGGCGCGCCGGGTCGGGCCGGCACCCCCGAAGTAGGGGTCGCGGCAGGCTTCGCCGGGGGAGACCGGTTGGGTGGCCGCCCCGTCCTTGCCGTCGCCAAAGAAGACGCCGACCGGGGCGAGGTGGAAGGTGGAGCCGACCCCCATGGCCTCGGCGGCGTGGCGCAGGTGGACGTCCGCAGGGGTGACGGTGGGGTTGGTCCGCACCCCGAGCATGCGTTTGGCTTGGTCGTAGAAGGGGGCGAGTTCTTCTCGCCAGTCGGTGATGTCCCGCCACTGCGGGTCGTTGTAGAAGTCGTCCAGTGGTTCGTAGAGGGTGTTGGCGTAGTTGAGGGAGCCGCCGCCGACCCCGGCCCCAGCCAGGATCATGACGTCGCGCAGCAGGTGGATGCGCTGGATGCCGAAGAACCCCAGCCGAGGCGCCCAGAGGAAGTTGCGCAGGTCCCAGGAGTTCTTCGGCAGGGTCTCGGGGGTGAAGCGGCGTCCGGCCTCGAGGACTCCGACCCGGTAGCCCTTCTCGGTAAGGCGCAGCGCGCTGACTGAGCCGCCGAATCCTGAACCGACGACGATGACGTCGTAGTCGAACCGGTCGTCGTCCCCGGTGGGAAGGGTGGAGTGCTGCTCGTGGGTCATCAAGTGCCCCCTGGCGGTCGGGTGGAGGGGTGGTTGTCACACGCTCACGTGTCTGTAATGTGAACTAAGACACTTGGCAATGTGACATTGGCTATTGTAATGTTCGACCCTACTGACCAGTAGATGTGGTCTATGTAACACACCAAGCGGAGGTGGGCACAAGCCCCCAACCTCCCACCCCACGCCACCCCCCACGTCGAGCACGGGACCAGGAGGAAGCCCATGGCCGACGAGACTCTCACCGAATCCCCCAACGGCGGCACTGCGTGGCGCAAATTCGCCTACGTCGCCCTGCCCGGACTAGTCGCAGCGGGGGTCCTTGGCGCGGCCACCACCCAAGGACTGCTCGCCGCCTCCTTCGCGGTGTCCGGAGACAACTTCAAGATCTCCGCATCCCACCTGGAAGGCACCGGGTTCGCCCAGTACGGGGACGTCGCAACCTCGGTCGACAAGACCTCCCGCCCAGTAGGACTCTCCATCATCGAAGAAGCCGAACTCTCCGACATGTGCATGTCGGCACTGCTCGACCTGCCCATCGGAAAAGCGACACTCCTCATCCGCGCCGGGGAGAAAACCCCCGTCACCGCGACCAACATGGTCGTCGACGTCGAACAGCTCAACGGCAACGCCCACTTCTCCGCTATCGAGATCGGCCGCGACGCCAGCACCCTGAACAAGGTGTCCGGTCCCCAAGGCGACTCCGGAGCCTTCGCCCTGCAATCCGACACCGTGACCATCAACGACCTCACCATGGTCTCCTGGGCGGTCAGCTCCGGAACCCTGCGGCTGTCTGGACTCAAACTCAACGTGAAGCCCGGCACCCACGAATGCTTCTGATCCGATGACTCAGCATGCACGGACCTCCCACCGCGCGGTGGGGCCGTTCGCAAGGTGGCGCCGCTCCCGACCGCTGTGGGGAGGACTCCTGACGATCCTCGCCGGGGCCGAGATCGTAGCGGCGCCCCTCGCCCCCCTGCCGTTCCTCGTCTACCAGGGAATCGCGGGAATCTCCGGCTACCTCATCGGAGCCGCGCTGGTCGCACTCGGTGTCCTGGCTTGGCTGCACCCCGCGCAACGCGCCTTCTACGGCATCGTGGCGGTCCTCCTCTCCCTGGCCTCCTTCCTCACCTCCAATTTCGGCGGCTTCGTCATCGGCATGCTGCTCGGCATCATCGGCGGTGCACTCATCTTCGCGTGGGAGCCCCACCGTCCCCCCAAACGCCGCCAGCGCGACCGGACCGACACCGAGACAGCCCCCGCGGAGTCCTCTCCTACCGCAGAGACAGAACCAGCCGACGACGAAGACCACGACGAAGACCGCGAACCCGACACCACCACGCCCGACCGCGGCGGGCAGCGCGGCAGCACCACACACGCGCTCGTCGCCGCCCCGCTCGCCCTCACCCTCGTCCTCGCCTCCGCCCCCGCCGACTGGTGGTGGCCGTGGGACCAATGGTTCAACCGCGGAGGAAACGAACAAAGCGAGCCGCAAGACACCCCCGGAACGCCAACCCCCGCCCCCTCGGCGCAGCCAGCAGACCCGCCGGAACCGGGCACAGAGCCCGCCGAGGAAGACCCGGAGAACCCCGAGCCCGGCGACGAAGCGGCCGACGGCGAGGACGACGAGGAGACGGACGACGAAGAGTCCGAACCCGACACCGAATGCGAGATCCGGACTGGCCCCGTCGACGAGGAGGTCACCGAAGAAGAATTCCTTGACGCGGTCGAAGCCTGCCAGCACGCCGCAGAGACCGGAGACCTCCCCGAGGTCCAGACGCTGCAAGCCGACGACCGCTTCCCCGCCTCCCCAACCACCAGCGGCCTCACCGCGGACCGCATCATCATGAGCGGCTCCTACTTTGCCGGAGTCGTGGAATACCCCACGTCCGCCGGCACGGACCGCTACCTCAAACTCGGGATGAGCCGCGCCGACTTCGACAACGCCGTGCTGTGGTGGATGGACGGGGAGGAGAAGGTCTCTATCGACCTGCCCGACATGACCATGCAGGGCGATGTCGTCATGTACGTCACCCGCATGAAAGTGCGGATCCTCGGCATCCCCCTGGTCTTCACCCCTGACTTTCCGCCCCCGCTGCTCTTGCCCTTCATGATCGTCACCGACGTCGACGTGTCCCGCCCAGTCGCGCACAGCAACGTGCTCACCGTGGACAACATCGAAGTCCGCGCCGGGTCGTGATGCCCAGCGCGGCATTCGGAGCCCGCCTCACCAGGCTGCGGCCGGCGGGCAGGCGGGCCTGCCCAGCGGGAACCGCCAGGCAGGCCGCCCGCGCCCTCAACGGGCCAGGTGCACCGACTCCGGGAGCAACTGGCTGGGCGCTCCCACGTAGGAGACGTACAGGGCGTCCCGGGCGCGCGTGCACGCCGTGAAGAGCAGGTGGCGTTCCTCCTGGTAGACCTGCTCCATGGCCACCGGGTCCCCTTCGGCGGCGCTGATGGCGGCCTTGGGCGGCAGCAGCGGTTCGCTCAGCCCCACCAGGGCCACGTAACGGAACTCCTGCCCCTTCAGCCCGTGCAGCGTGCCCACCCGCACCGCATCCACGTCGGCGGAAGAGTTCAGCGGGGCGGTCGCGATCCCGTTCGCATGGAGTTCTTTCGTGATGATGCGCACCACCCACTGGTTGCGTCCGGCGACCGCGATCGACTCGGGCTGGGCGCCCGCCGCCAACTGCGCCTGGAGCCACTCGCGCAGCGCGGTCCACTCCTCCGCGCGGCTCGCGCAGCCCTGCACCACCGGTTCGGGTCCGTGCAGCACGGAGGCGTACCCTTCGGCGGCCGGGCCTGTGCTGCGGCCCAAAATCGGCAGTGCCCAGTCGAGGATCTCCTGGCTGACCCGGTAGCTGGTCCGCAGCCGGTGGCCGCGGCCTCGGACATTGATGCCCAGCGACGCCAGCGAGACCCGGGTGTCGACGAGCCGCTGCGCCGGATCACCGAGGAGGAACAGGTCGTCGGGCCCCTCGGGGACCGCGGCGCGCAGCAGCCGCCAGTGCGCCGGGTGCAGGTCTTGGGATTCGGTGACGACGATGTGCCGGTAACGCGGCCCTTGGGTGCGCAGCGCCCGTGCTGCTTCGTGCGCCACCTGGGGATAGGACCATTCCCCTGCGGCGCGCATGGCCCCGGTGTACCGCTGGATCGCCTCCCAGACGTGGGGCCGGAACTCAGGTGCCAGGTGCAGCATCCGTCCGTTGCGCTCGCAGCGGATGTAGTCGGCCAGCGAGGTGAGGTCCTGGGCCAGGATCACCTGCTGCCATTCGTCGACGAGGAAACGGCCGGAGAACGGCAGGCCGTCGATCCGCGCTGCGGTGCGCCACCGCTCCGCGAGCTCCTCATCGCTGAGGATCTCCGGCGGGATGCCCGTGCTCTCGCTCAGCACCCCGCGGGCCAGGCTGTCCACGGTGACGACCTCGATCCGGCGGCGTACATCCGGAGCGGACACCAACCGGTCCAACTGGGCGCTGAGCGTCTGCGCGAGGGTGCGGCTTCCCGTGGTGAGCAGCACGCTCGGCCGGGCTGCCGGGCCATACTCCACCGCGTCCCGCTCAGCCAGGTACGCGGCACGGTGCAGGGCGAGCACGGTCTTCCCCGTGCCGGGGCCGCCGGTGACCTGGGCCGAACCGGCGAAATGTGCGGTGGCCAGGCGCTGGTGGTCCGGGTCGAGGCTCAGCCGCCACTCCGCGAAAGGCAGTGCGAGAGCGTCGGCCAGGTCTGCGGGGCCGCGCACCGGAGCCGCGGCCTCGGCGGGCTCGGGCGGCGCAGGCATTTCCACGAGGTCCAGTTCCAGACCGCCAGGAGCCCGGTAGGTGCGGGCATAGGAGATTGCTTCGTCGTGGCGGCGGACCCCCACCAGGCAGTAGGAGCCTTCCTGGGAGGGGGCGACGATACCGGACCAGTCCGGGCTGATCTGCAGTACCCGCACTCGCGGGTCGGAGGCGTCCGTGACAGCCTGCAGGCGCCCGCTGTCACCGGCCAGGTAGGACCGCACCGCGGTCAGGACCGTGTGCTGGACCCCGCTGTCCAAGCGGGAGAAGTCGTTGAGGAACGTCGGGGCGATCGCGAGTTGCGGCACGGGCTGTTTCCCTCCGGTCACCGTGTTTGACGTGGGACATCGCGTGAGGAGAAGACGGGCGGCCACCGCTTCTTCTGGGAATCTGCGCTTCGGAGAATTTCGGCAAACCACCGCGAAGCATGAGAAAACGGGAGCGGGAACACGGCCTCTTACCTTGGTAAAACACCAGGTCAGAGCGGTTAATTCCAGGATTTTCGAATGTATGTCCGAAGATTTTTCGCGGGCGGAGTGCGACCTGCGGGTTTGCACGGCGCTCTAGTGACCTCAAACACAGTTATGGACTGTCCATAACCGCGGAGTCCGAGGTGTGCTGCCCGCCGAACGCCGCGCAAACCCGCAGACTGCCCTGCACGTCCGCTTCCCGATACCGGCCGTCCCACACCACAAGGAGCGCTGCTCACACCCGGTGCCCACCCGGTGTGGGCGGCCGTCCGTCTCCCGCAGCAGACCGCCGCACCGCTGCAAGCCCCACCCCGCGCCGCGGCCGAAACCGCCCCGTATTTTCGGTCGCGCCCAGACCCGGGCCTCACCCGCGCGATGTCGCGGACCGGATCAGTCGTCGTCCTCGATCACATAGGGGTGCAGAGCAGGGTTCTCCACGTCCGGATACGGGACGAACCAGGAGTGGGCGTCCTGCGCGAGGAACCCCAAAGGGTCGGCAGCAGAGTCCTCCGGGTCCGCGGTGTCCAAGTCCTCCAGGTAGAGCCATTCATGGTCGTGGTGTCGGTAGGCGTGGCTTTCGAACACCGCGAACATCGCGGTGACCTCGTCCGGATCCACCGCGGCAAACGACACCAGCAGTTCTTTAGCGTTCTCCACGAGCAAATACAGCGCCAACGACTCAGCAGTGGACGCGGGGGGCACCCACGGCGAAGCGGTCAACCGGGAGTAGACCACGGACGCGGTGATGAGGAACTTCTTCGCGAAGCTGAGGTCGTAGTGGTGCCGATAGCGGACCGGGAGGTCGTGGAGAACGAACAGGCCTTCGGAGTCGTCAGCCGTCCAGTGCGCCTCGTCCTTGTCGAGGGACTCCGCCTCCTCGTCCAACGTCATGATGTCCAGGAGCAGCTCCTCAGTCAGCACGGACGCCCGATCGATGAGAGCGCCCGCGGCGAGGAACCGGCTGTCCGGATCCTCGGTGGGGGGACCGAAGGATTCGAGCTCGAACGCACGCAACCGGGAACTGAGGGCCAGGAGGCGGCGGCGCTGCGCGGTGACATCCTCAATCGGCAGACCGACCCTGGTAGCCACCGGCTCCTCCTCGGGCCGCCCCTCCAAAGCTTCGGCGAGTTCGGCGTCGCTGACCGTGACTTCGCACTTGCCCACTTGCCAGTCGGCGAGCAGCTCGGTGCGTTCCAGGATCTCGTGGAGCAGAGCTTCCGCGCCGTTCTCCGCGAAACTCAACGCGGGAGCGTCCACCAGCAGTTCGACCACCGCCCCGGTGGAACTGACTTTCAACCGGTGGTCGTAGGGGGTGATCTCCACTCCTTCAGGACCCTCCACCGTCGCCACTCGGTCAAGCCACTCGGAGAGCAGCGCGGCGGCTCCCTGCTGCTGGAGGCCGTCGAGCCCGGTCGCACCGACAGGAAGTGTCAGCTCGGCGGTGATGCGGTATTCCAAAGAAGGCTCCCAACGCGGCTCGATAGACGGAATTAGAGCATGGCCCAAGACCCGCCGCGTACGGTCCCGTACTCTGCTCGGGTCCTCACCAGCCCGCTGACCGGAACGGAGCATATTGACTCTTTCCCCTATCCACAGGGGAGGGGATTTCTCACCCGCGCAAGTTCCGTGAGCGCAGTGCTCCGGAAAGACTTATACCGCTCAACACCCACCAGAAAGCCCGACCCGACACAGAACCGCACCGCGAACCCCGGGCCCGAGCGGGCCCGCCGTGCGGAGAACTGCACCCGAAACCGGTGATGGCCAGGCCTCCCCGCCAGTGCTCGTGGAACGCATCCGCGCCGACCCGGCTGCCGCTGGCTTGCTCGACATCCTCCCAGCGTGGGAACCGAGGGGCTTTCCTCCGGGTGCCCGCGGATACGGGAGCACCCGGAGGAGGTGCAGCATTTACGGTCAGCTCGACGCCACCTCGGGCAGGGCGTCCTGTGATTCCGCCACAACCCCGACACGGCGCAGCAGCGTCGCCGCATGCCGTCCCAGCGGGGTGAGCACACAGCACTCGCCCAGGTCCAGGTCGTAGCGGAAACGCACCAGGCTCAGCGACTCCAGCAACCGAGTCGCGGCTGCAGCGTCACCCTGCCGCCTCTCACCGCAGAGAATGCGGCGGGGGAGCATGCCTCCCTCGGCGGCGTCCAGCCGGTCCAGCCACTGCGCGGGAAGCGGACAGCCCGCCGGAGCGTGGGAAACAGAGTGCTCCCACAGCAGCGGAAGCAGCTCCACCCCCGCCCGCCACACCCGTGCGGCATCGTCGGGCAGGAGCGGATAGGCCGGTCCAGGCAGGACCCACGCATGCTCCCGCACCACCTCGCCAGGGATCCGTTCCCGCTGGTCCACCACCACTTCCAGCATCCGAGCGGTGACTAAGAGGTCCAGCAGCGCGGCTTCCTCGCCCAGCGAAGGTACGCTGCGCCGCCGGGATTCGTCCCGGACCCGCACCCACGAGCCCAGGCTCACGTACGTGTAGCGGCGGTGCCCTTGAGGTGCGGGAAGCGGAATGCGCGACAGGCGCCGCTGGTCGCCCAACCACCCCAAGAATTCTTGGATCCGCAGCACCAGAGGCGCCCCACGGACCGCCCACACCAGTTCCCGAACGTCCATCTCAGCCTCCCCGGACAGTCGAGATGCGTGCCGCGTAGGCAAGGAGAACCACCCGGTGGGTGACGCGGCGAAAGTCACCCTAGGAAGCCCAGCCCTGCGGCAACAGCCCTCACCAGGAACCTGTGGATAACTCCGGGGTCGGCGGCGAGACCGCCCGCCTTGCAGCACGTCCCGGCTCTCCGCGGCGCCCGGGCCTGCCGTGGCAGCGGCACCCCGGCCCGGATCACCGGAGGGGAAGGAACGGGCTGGGATCGCCGTGCCAGCTCACATACAGCGCCTCACGCGCCCGAGTGCAGGCCACGTACAGCAGACTGCGCTGCGCGGCCAGATCGGAGCGGTGCTGGTTTTCATCCAGGTCCGGACTGGTGACGTGGTCCATCAACGGCAGCGCGGTCGCGGTCACCCCGGTCACCGCGACCGCGCGGAACTCCAGACCTTTCACCCCGTGCATGGTGGTGACCCGGACCGCGTCCGCGGAGTCGTCCACGGTGTGCTGCTGCGGGTTGAACCGTGCGGCGGGGATGCCGTGGCGGCGCAGCGCGCTCACCACCTCCGTGACCCCGCGGCGGGTGCGTGCCGTCACACAGATATCCCCGGGAGCGATCCCCTTGGCCAGCCACGAACGGACCTGGCGGGCGAGCGCCACCAGTTCAGCGGCGGCATCCGGCGCCCCGTAGAGCACAGGCGGGGCACCCTGCAGCAGCGACCGGGTCACCCCGGCCGGCTCCGCGGCATCCATGCCCAGCCCGGCATCCTCCCCCTGCATGATCTGCTCAGCCCAGGTCAGGATCTCAGTGGTGGTGCGGTAGTTCATCCGCAACGGGTACGAGCGGCCCACCACGTTGATCCCCAACTGGCGGAAAGACACGGTGTTGTCGTAGATGCGCTGTCGGTTGTCCCCGGCGATGAACATGTCGTTGGGGCCGGGCGCGACCGCGGCCCGCAACGTCCGCCACTGCGCTGGGTGCAGGTCCTGGCCCTCGTCGACGACCACGTTGGTGTACGGCTTCTCCGTGCGTGCGTTGAGGATCCGGGTCGCCTCCGCGTGCAGTTCCAGGGCCGACAGCTGCTTGGTCCGCCGCATCAACGCACGTGCTGTCGCGATGGCGTGCCACACTTCCCGCCGCTCGTCCACGGTCAGCGGCCGGGACCGGCCGCGCCGGGCATCCGGGTCCAGGTAGCCGTCGACGGTGGTGATGTCCTGGGCCATCACGACATGCCGGTACTCCTGGAACACGAAATCAGCCGACCAGGGCAGGGAGTGCTTGCTGACCACGTTGGCGAACAGGCCGCGCGTATCCGACTCCGGGCGCAGGCTGACTTCGGGCCACTCTTCGCGGACGATATCCAGCGCGAGCTTGTCCGCGGTGATGACGTCCACGTCGGCGCGCAGCTCCTCGTCGAGGAGCAGGGCCAGATCCCGCCGCACCGCTTCCACCAGGGCGTTGGTGAAGCTGGTCAGGAGGATCCGGCCGCCCAGCGGCAGGTGTTCCGCCAGGTATTTGACGCGGTGCAAGGCCACCACCGTCTTCCCGGTGCCAGGGCCGCCGTGGACCAGGACCGGGCCGTTGAACACCGGCCGGTAGGCCAGGGTGCGCTGGGTGGGGTGGAGGAAGACCCGCCACGCGTCGAATTCGCGGCCCAGCACCTCTTCAATGTCGGCATCGTCGTCGACCAGCATCACCCGGTGCCGGGTGTTGCGGATAGCGGTGTCGTAGTCGTCCGAGGCAACGGAGCCGCCCGAGAGCGCACGGCGCGGCTGCACCACTTCGCGCATCACCTGGTCGACGGGCATGCCGTCCAGCAGGTGGAGCAGCACCTCGTACTGGTCCTGCGGGATCGCCGGGCTCCAGTCGACGAGTTCCTCACGCGAGGTGAGGGTGCGGCAGAACGCGATGGTTTCGGAGTCCACGCCGAGCTGGCGCAGGGCCTCGTCACTGATGTCGGAGAACAGGGCGGGCCGCGTCGGCGCCGGGGGAGTAGCCGGAGCTGCGGTGTGCTGGGCGAGCGCGGTGGCGTTGCGCCGCTCCAGCGTGCCCATCACCCTGTTGACGTCGTGGCGCTGGTCGGCCGCCCACTGCTCGGCGTTCTCCCGGGGCAGCAGGTGGACCAGCAGGAAGGTCTCTCCGGATTCGGGAGCGAGGAGGACCCCGGTCCACGAGTCGCTGATCCGGAAGGTGCGGATACGGGGATCCTGTCCTTCCGGAAGTTCCCGGATCCGCAGATCCGGGTGGGACAACAGCGCGGGCAGAGGCAGTTCCCGGAACTTGCGGGTGATCGCGGCCAGCCGTTCTCGGGTGGGGCGGTCTAAGCGGTCGTACTGTGGAAGGCACGTCGCGTCGATGGCGAGCCGCGGCATGAGCCTCCCTCCTTACACCCGTGTGCGTCAGTGCGGTGGGGACACCACGGTGATCGTTCCCACCCGAGTACTTTTCTGATCATTAGCAGCAGAGAGTGACAGAAACTGGCAATCGTCTCGGTGAGGACGAAGGGAACTCGGGGCGCTGCAGGGCGGGGACGGGGCACACCGCCAGAGGAGCGGAACATCGGGGCTTTTCTGCGCATCACACCGGTCGTGACTACGGTGGAACAGCAACGCACGACCGACAACGGAGGAATCGCGGTGCGACGCGGCTGGGTGGTGGCGGGGGCCATGCTGCTCCTGTGCGCAGCACTAGCCGCACCGATCGGGTGGCTGCACCTGACCACCGCGGCTGACCGCTACACCCTCGGGGAGGCCCCGGAGCGTCCAGTGGCCTTGGTGCTGGGAGCTGGGGTGACCCCGGAAGGGGAGCCCACCCGGCTGTTGGAGCGCCGGCTGGAGGCAGCCGCGGAACTCTACCGCTCAGGCCGGGTCGAAGCTCTGCTGGTGAGCGGGGACAACAGCCAGGAGCACTACAACGAGACCGAGGTGATGTACGACTACCTGGTCGCTGCCGGAGTGCCCGCGGTGAAGATCGCGCGCGACTACGCCGGGTTCAGCACCTGGGAGTCGTGTGTGCGGGCGCGCGCAGTGTTCGGCGTGGAGTCGGTCACTGTCGTCACACAGACCTTCCATCTGCCTCGTGCGGTGGCGCTGTGCCGGGCAGCAGGGCTCGAAGTGGTCGGTGTCGGCGATCCAGCGTGGGAGGATCGTGCCCCGGCCATGCTGTACGGGTACGCGCGGGAGGTTCCTGCTTCCGTCAAAGCGCTGTTCGACATGGCGGTGCAGCCGGAGCCAACGTTCCTCGGGCCCCAGGAGACCGCGGTGGAGGAGGCGCTGGCCGCAGAACGGTCCGACGAGGCGGGATAGTCCAGCCACGCCTGGGCCGGCACCACTGCCGTCGCTCCGGGCTAGGTGCGGGCGAGCTCCCGGAGCGCGGCGCGCACTGAGCCGTGCGCGGCGTGCAGGGCGTGGGCCGCAGTGGGAACGTCCACGCCGGTGAGCAGGCAGACCAGGGCGATCCGCGTGTCTCCGTCGGCGCGGTGGAGCGCTTCAGCGCAGTCCTCTTCGGACAGGCCGGTGGCCTCGGTGAGGATGGTGACCATCCGTCCCCGCAGTTTGGCGTTGGTGGCTACCACTCCGACCATCAGGTTGGAATAGGTGTAGCCGAGGCGGACCATGACCGCGGTGGAGAAAGCGTTGAGGATGAGCTTCTGCGCGGTTCCCGCTTTCATCCGGGTGGAGCCGGCGATGACTTCGGCGCCGGTCGCTACGCCGATGTGCACGTCCACGTCAGCGGCGAGCGCGGAGTGGGGGTCCGCGGTGACCAGGACGGTGCGGGCCCCTGCTTCGCGGGCACGGTCCAGAGCCCCGGCCACGTAGGGGGTGCGGCCGCTCGCTGTCAGGCCTATGGCGAGGTCAGCAGAGGTCACCGTGGCGGCGTCGGCGCGCCCGCTGGAGAAGTCGTCTTCGATGCCTTCGCAGGCGTGGATCAGCGCGGAGGGGCCGCCAGCATGGTGGGCGACCACCCGGTCCCGGGCGATGCCGAAGGTGGGGGGAAGTTCGGCAGCGTCCATGGTGGCAAGGCGGCCCGAGGTGCCGGCCCCGAAGTAGTGGATCCGTCCGCCGTGGCGGAGCACTGACACCCCGAGGTCGACAGCCTTGGCGAGTTCGGGGAGAACCTCCGCTACGGCACGGGGCACGGTCGCATCCTCGGCATTGATCAACCGCAGGATGTCCGCGGTCGGCAGCAGGTCGATGTCTTTGGTGCTGCTGTTGCGCGCCTCTGTGGGGGCGCGCACGATCTCTACCGGTGCGGTGTGCATGTCAATCTCCTTCGCCAGTGGCGACCGTGCTTCGGTCGCCGCCTACCGCTGTCTCATGTCCGTGCTGGTGGGGCCCTCCGCGGTGGAGTACGCGCGCTTAGGACCGGCGCCGCTCCTCTCTGGAGATGCGGAGGCCACGCACCGCCTCGTAGGTGGCTTCCAGCGCTTCCCGGGTGTCGGCGTAGCGCAGTTGGGCAAGGCCGACGAACACGCAGTCGATCACCGTCAACTGGGCGAGACGGCTGGCAGTCGCTCCGGAGCGGAACGTGGTCTCGCGGGCTGCGGTGGTGAGGATGTGGTCGCTGACCTCGCTGATGGGTGAGCGCGGGAAGTTCGTGATGGCGATGGTGGAGGCGCCTTTGCGGCGGGCTTCTGCGAGTGCCCCGACGGTGTCGCTGGTGGAGCCGCTGTGGGAGATGCCGACGGCCACATCCCCGGGGCGCAGCACCGCGGCACTGGTCAGCATGGCGTGGGCGTCGGTCCAGGCGTGGGAGATCATGCCGATCCGGTGCAGCTTCTGCTGGAAGTCAGAAGCGACGAAGGCGCTGGCGCCGACACCGTAGATGTCGATACGGCGGGCTCCGTCGAGGAGCTCGATAACGCGCTGCAGGGTTTCTATGTCGAGCTGGGAGCCGGTGTCTTCTACGGCGCGCGCATCAGCGTAGGCGATTTTCTGGACCACGGTGACGAGCGTGTCGTCCGGGTTGATGTCGCCGGTGAGCTCTTGGACGCTGCCGCGCGCCCCCCGGGCCTGGCCTGCCTCGGATGCCAGGCGGAGCCGCAGTTCCCGGTAGCCGGCGAAGTCGATGGTGCGGCAGAACCGGATGACGGTGGCTTCCGAGGTGTCGCAGTCCCGAGCGAGCTGGGTGATGGAAGAGTTGGCCACCCCTTCGGGATCGTCGATGATCCGCTGGGCAACGCGTTGTTCGGCGGGCGCCAGGGAGGGCAACAACGAGCGGATCTTCAGCACCGTGCTGGGTGTGGCGCCGCCCTCCTTGGGCGGGAGAACACCGTCGTTGTCGCTTCTCTTCGCCATCTGATTCATGTTGGAAAGTTTCTTTCTTTCGAAAGCTCCCGTCAACGGGCGGAAGGGAGCAAAGGCCAATTTTGGTTGCTACATAAGTGTGATCCGGAGTTCGCCCCGGTGGTATCCCAGGCGACGGACCATCGGAGTCGCCTCTACCCGAGGTCGTCCGTCTCAGTGCGAAGAAATCGGGTGGCAGTGACCGGGAGAAAGAAGCGTACGTCCCCGCGGCGGGCGCTGTGACAGATCCCTCGTTGCTGCTCCAAGAAGTGACCACATTCGACCGGCACTGAAAGTGTGTGGTGTGTCACTGGGCGTCGCTGGAGGTGGGGCGGGTGTCTATAAGGTGCGGAACATGAACGAAGAAGTCGTCCTCGGGGTGGACGCGGGTGGCACCCACACTCGCTGCCTCCTGGTCGGCCTCGACGGCACCATCCGCGGCCGCGGCCGTGCCGGAGGGGCCAATCAGCGCTCCAGCGCGGACCCCGCGGTGTCCTTCATCAACGCGGTGTCCGCGTCACTCCGCGAGGCCGGGCCGGTCAGCGTGGCAGCAGCGGTATTCGGGGTAGCCGGTGCCGGGGCAGCGGGCCTGGCCACCACGGAGCAGACCGTGCTGCGGGCCTGGCGGACGCTCGGACTCCCCGGACGCCCCGAGGTCGGCGACGACATCGTCGTGGCGTTCGCCGCCGGTACCGCGGAGCCCAGCGGCGCAGTCCTCATCGCCGGGACTGGAGCGGTCGCCGCCACCATCCGGGACGGCCGGATCGAACGCCGCTGCGACGGATACGGCTGGCTGCTGGGCGATGAAGGATCAGCCGTGTGGCTGGGCATCGCCGGCCTGCGCGCGGCACTCGCCGCCTTGGACGGGCGCGGCCGCGCCACGGTCCTCACTGAGCGCCTGGCCGCCGCGCTCCACGTCCCCGCCGGGAGCCGGCAGGCGCTCATCGGAGCCGCCTACTCCATGCTCCCTGCAGAACTCGGCTCGTTAGCCCCCCGAGTGTGCGCCGCGGCTGAAGAAGGAGACGCCGCTGCCGTGGAGATCGTCTCCACCGCGGCTTCCCGGCTGCTGGAAAGCCTGGCCGCGGTCCTCGCCCCGCCGGTGCAGACCCCGGTAGTGCTGGCCGGTTCAGTGCTGCGCGAAGGCCCCGTGGCCGAACGGGTGCGCACCGCGCTCCGCGAACGCTACGGGGTGCGGCCGGTGACTGCGGCCCCGGGCGAGTACGGTGCCGCGGCGCTGGCCCTGCGGCGGACCGGACGTTCCGCCCAGCTCCACGCCCAGTTGCTTGCCCAGGCGCGCTATGCCCCGTCCCCTCCTGCTGGGGGACGGTGACTGGTGCTCCCGGAGCGGTCTTCCTACGGAAACCCCGCGAGAAAAAACCCGTCGGAGGGGGATGCGCACCCCCGGGAAATCGCTAGGGTCAGATGCATGTCGTACAACAACGAGGAGCAGCTCGACCCGGCTGGTTCGACCCAGAAGTTCCAGCGTTTCGTCGCCGAGAACAGAGAGGAGGAGACCGAACCCCGACGGCCGATCCTGCCGTACGTCTTCGTCGGTCTCAGCGTCATTCTGGCAATCGGCATCATCCTCACCGTGGTTTTGACATGGTCATGACCACATGTCGCCCGGCGTCCGCCGTCCCTGGTGGACGCCGGGCGACGAACGGGACGAATCCGTTCGCGGCGATCCGCAGGGCCTGCTAAAGTTACCGACGTCGGAACGCACAGACCGGCGCATCCGACACGCGCCATTAGCTCAACTGGCAGAGCAGCTGACTCTTAATCAGCGGGTTCGGGGTTCGAGTCCCTGATGGCGCACCACGAAACCCCGGTATCGCGAGCACCGCGGTACCGGGGTGCTGGCTTTTCTGCGCGGTATGCACCCTGCACCGGATCTCCCAGGACCCCCAGGGCAGGCGCCCCTGCTGCTCGTGCTTCTCGTTGTGCGGGCAACCAATGCCGACAACGCTCGCCCTTGCTATGGCCCGCTCCCTGTCCGCTGGGCTGCTCACGGCCCGGCACGGTCGCGATTCCGTATCGATCCGCGGGCACAGCCCTCCCGGGAAGCCCGAGGCCGGGCCATGCGCGCACACCCGCATCCTCTATCGTCCTGTCATCGGATGTGTGTTCTAGACAACATTTCCCCCGGGAGCTCTGCATGGCGCGATCGTCCAGGACTACCCCCGCTTCCCCGTGGCGGATCACCGCGCCGCTCGTGGTGTCCTCCTTCGCCTACGCCACCGCACAGAACACCATCGTTCCGGTGATCCCGCAGGTGCAGGAAGCCACGGGCAGCAGCGCCAGCCAGGTGGCCTGGATGATCACCGGGTTCTTCGTCTCCTCGGCCGGACTCACCGTGCTGACGGGACGCCTTGGCGACCTCTTCGGCCGCAAACGGGTGCTCTGCGCGATCCTCGCTATCTTCGGCGGCGGGGCCGCGATCGCGGCACTCGGTAACTCGCTCGCCCCCATCATCGCGGGCAGAGTCGTCATGGGCGTGGGCGGCGGCGTGTTCCCGCTCGCCTATGCGATCCTCAGCGCACACCTGCCCCGGGATCGTGCCGCGTTCGGCATGGGACTCATCAGCTCCATGTTCGGGGTGGGTGGCGCGCTCGGCCTGCCGCTAGGCGGGCTCGTCGCGGGACACTTCGGCCACAAAGGCCTGTTCTGGGCTACTGCCGCGGTCGCCCTGCTCGCCCTGGCTACCGTGGCGGGCGCCATCCCCTCAGACCGCGGAGAACGGACCGGTACCGTCGACTGGCTGGGAGCGATCCTGCTCACCCTTGCGCTGGGCGGGCCGCTCACCGCTGTCAGCCGGGCCGAAGAATGGGGCTGGGTGGGCTGCGCCGTGGACCCTGGGCCTGCTCGCCCTGGGCGCCGTGGCGTTCGCGGTGTTCCTCGTCGTGGAACGCAAGGTCTCCCACCCGCTTGTGGACCTCGACGTGATGCGCCGCCGCAACGTCTGGGCAGCCAACCTGGTCACCCTGCTGGCGACCACTGGCCACGGAGTCATGTTCTTCCTCGTCCCGCAGATCGTGCAGTTGCCGAAGAGCAGCGGAGTGGGACTGGGGGTGGACGTGGACCACTCCGGGCTCTTCCTGCTCCCCGGCGCGGTGCTGCTCATCTTCGCGGGGCCGCTCACCGGGCGGCTGGTCGCCCGGTTCGGCACGCGGCTGCCGCTGGCTCTCGGGGTGGCGCTTGGGTGCGCTGGGCTGGTCATCCTGGCCGCAGGGAGCAGCCAGCCCGTGGCGCTGCTCACCGGCGGAGCGGTCCTCGGCTTGGCGGGCGGCGTCACCTACGCGACGCTTCCCATGCTCATCGCCGACTCCGTGCCCCTCACCGACCTGGGGAGCGCCAACGGAGTCAACACCATCGTGCGCCACGTGTCCATGGCGGTCTCCGCCCAACTGGCGGCGGCCCTCGTGGTCTCCAGCATCCCCGCAAGCTCCCCGTACCCGCAGTGGTGGGCGTTCACAGCCAACTACGGCGCGGCCGCGGTCCTGGCTGCCCTGGCCCTCATCCCCATCGGTCTACTGCGTCCGCGGCAGACCGCCGCGCCCGATCCGGTGGGGGAGCATGATGCGGCGGCACCGACCACTCCTCAGATCAGGTAGAGTTTTCTCAGAGCCCAGGAAACCTGGGCGGGCGCCATTAGCTCAACTGGCAGAGCAGCTGACTCTTAATCAGCGGGTTCGGGGTTCGAGTCCCTGATGGCGCACCATGGAAACCCCGGTGGGACACGCCTTCAGTGGTGGTCCGCCGGGGTTGTGCTTTGTCGGTGAAACACTGTCGTCTCCCGTAGACCACTCGCATACGGGTATGCCAGCCGCACCGGGCGCCTCCTGGCCACGATGGCCTGCGAGGCATGCCGGCGCTGACCTGGCTGGGCAGAATCCGCAGCGCTCCGTCGCCCTCCGCCTACCCAGTGCACAATTCGTGAAATAAGTAGCAAACCGCCACCACTGGTGCGAATATAGAGCGGTATTTGTCGCATCTATCAGTGATCCTCATCACGAAGGCCGCGGGGAGTGGCACAGAGAGGGGCCGCGGTGGGCAACGGTCGGAACACGGCGGAGTCACGTAGCAAAGCGCTGCACGCTCTGGTAGCACAGGGAACCCTCTCCGCGGAGCAGGCCGAAGCAGTGGCGCAGGCGCTACAGGAAGCGGAAGAACCCGACACGCCAGTCCGCTGGGCCGAAATCATCGGCTTCATCGGCGGAGGCCTGGTCTTCGTCGGCATGGTCAGCCTGCTGTACACCTGGGTCGACCTGGAAAAGCTAGGCCAGGCCGTCCTGCTGCTTACCGTGGCAGCCCTCGCGGCCGGCGGCGGCCTCTTCGCGACAGGCGGACGATTCCGCAACCGGGCTGCGCTTCCCCCCACCCGCCGCCGAGTGGGCGGCACCCTATTCGTCATCGCCGCGCTCGCCGTACCCACAGCCTTGACCGTGGCGCTCGAGCCCGTCAACCCCACGACCGCCGCCGCTCTCGGCCTCCTCTACCTGGCACTCGCCGTGCTCGCCTACACGGCAGCACCCACCGCGGTGGGCCTGCTCGTCGCCGGAGGCACCAGCCTGTGGGCCCTGTGGACGATCCTGGCGAAGTTCGACCTGCTCGACACCGATATCCGGCCCTACGCCCTGTCCGTGGTCGCGGTGGGCCTCGTGTGGGGCGTGGTGTCCCTGCGACTGCCCAACCCGCGGACCGGACTCGTCATGGCCGCGATCTTCGCCTTGGGCGGGGCACAGATCCACCTCGGCGACCACCCCGTTCTCGCCTACACGCTGACGGCGGCGATCGCCGTGCTGAGCCTCGTGCTCTACCAGTGGCAGCGGAGATGGGTGTTCCTCGTCACCGGCGTGCTCGGCATCACGATCGCGGCACCGGAAGCGATCTGGGACTGGACCGACGGAGCGGTCAGCGGCGCACTCCTCATGCTCATCGTCGGACTCGTCCTGCTGGCCGCCAGCGGAGTGGGCATCATGCTGCACCGGAAAACCGACAAGCAGCCCGCCCAGCAGGCAGCTGAACCCCCCGCCGGAAACGCAGAAGGCCCCGCCCGGTAACGGGCGGGACCCACCCTGCACTCCGTAGCTTACTGCTTAGTGGTGTGCTCCGGCCGGACGTAGACGACCACCCGCTCCTCGCCCGGGGACTCCGGCGGGTACGTCTCCTGGCCCAGATACTTCTTCGACATCTTGTTGATGAACGAGCGGTTAGGGTCCGGCTCGATCTTCTCGGCCCGCCCGCGGATCTCGATGTAGCGGTGCGGCTCGTCCGGGTCGTGCACGGACAGGGCGATCCGGCTGTCCCGCTTCAGGTTGCGGTACTTCTGCCGGGTCGTGGTCTGGCTGAACTTGATGTACTCGCCGTCCCATTCGAACCACACCGGGTTGGACTGGGGCTCCCCATGCGGGCCGATCGTCGCCACATGAGCAAACGAGCGCTTCGTGAGGATGTCCTCCCGGTCCTCGGGAACTACCGCCGTCTTCGTCATCGTTGTCCCCCTTCCAACCACCGGAGGACCAACCGGTGGCCACGATGCCTATGCTGACTGTGCGATGAAAACGCCGTCCGTGAAATCCCCGTTCGCTGACCTGCGGCGCCGCCTGCCCGGACTCATGCCGCGCGACCGCCACCGCCTGCGCCGCCGGATCGACGGCGCGGAAAAAATCCGCGACCCCGACCGGCGCCGCGCTGTCGCCGCGGAGATCAGCGCCGACATCGACACCTGCGAAGCCAGAGTCGAACGGCGCCGCTCGGCTTTTCCGGCGATCGACTACCCAGCAGAGCTGCCGGTCAGTCAGAAAAAAGACGAGATTCTCGCCGCGATCCGCGACCACCAAGTCGTGATCGTGGCTGGTGAGACCGGTTCCGGGAAGACCACCCAGTTGCCGAAGATCTGCCTGGAACTGGGCCGGGGAGTGCTCGGACAGATCGGCCACACCCAGCCGCGTCGGCTGGCCGCCCGCACCGTCGCTGCCCGCATCGCTGAGGAACTAGGCACGACTCTGGGGGAGTGGGTCGGCTACAAAGTCCGGTTCACCGACGTCTCCAGCGACGACACCCTGGTCAAGTTGATGACTGACGGCATCCTGCTGGCCGAGATCCAGCAGGACCGGATGCTGCGCGCCTACGACACGCTCATCATCGACGAGGCGCACGAGCGCAGCCTCAACATCGACTTCATCCTCGGCTACCTCAAACGGCTGCTGCCCCGCCGCCCCGACCTGAAGGTAATCATCACCTCAGCCACCATCGACCCGGAACGGTTCTCCCGACACTTCGACAACGCGCCCATCGTCGAAGTGTCCGGTCGCACCTACCCGGTCGAAGTGCGGTACCGGCCGCTCACCGCCGAACAGGTGGTAGACGACGAGGACACCGTCGCAGCCACCGACGACCGCGACCAGATCCAAGGCATCTGCGATGCCGTGGACGAACTCTGCGCTGAAGGCCCCGGCGACATCCTCGTCTTCCTGAGCGGGGAACGCGAGATCCGCGACACCGCGGAGGCCTTGGGGAAACACCTGGCCCGCCGCTACCCCGAAGGCAGCCCGCAGGCCGTGGAGATCCTGCCGCTGTATGCGCGGCTGTCCGCAGCCGAACAGCAACGCGTGTTCCAACCGCGCGGCAAACGGCGGATCGTCCTGGCCACCAACGTCGCAGAAACCTCGCTGACCGTGCCCGGAATCCGGTACGTGGTCGACCCGGGCACCGCGCGAATCTCCCGGTACAGCCACCGCACCAAAGTGCAGCGCCTGCCGATCGAACGGATCTCGCAGGCCTCCGCCAACCAGCGCAAGGGACGCTGCGGCCGGGTCGCCGAAGGCATCTGCATCCGGCTGTACTCGGAAGAAGACTTCCTCTCCCGGCCGGAGTTCACCGAACCGGAGATCCTGCGCACCAACCTGGCCTCCGTCATCCTGCAAATGGCCGCGCTCGGCCTCGGGGATGTCGAAGAATTCCCGTTCGTCGACGGCCCCGACCGGCGCCAGGTCAAAGACGGTGTCGCACTCCTCACCGAGCTCGGCGCCCTCCAGCCCGCGAAGGACGGACGGCACCGCCTCACCGCGCTGGGGCGCACCCTGGCCCAGTTGCCCATCGACCCGCGCCTGGGCCGCATGGTGGTGGAAGCCGACCGCAACGGCTGCCTCCACGAGGTCATGGTGATCGCTGCTGCGCTGTCCATCCAAGACCCCCGCGAACGCCCGGTGGAACAGCAGCAGGCCGCAGCCCAGAAGCACGCCCGTTTCGCCGTCCCCGACTCGGACTTCCTGGCCTACCTGAACCTGTGGAACTACCTGAACGAGCGGCAGCAGGAACTGTCCGGCAACCAGTTCCGCAAAATGTGCCGCGAAGAGTTCCTCAACTACCTGCGGGTGCGGGAGTGGCAGGACATCTATGCGCAGCTCCGCCAGATCGTGCAGTCCTTGGGGATGAAGGTCAACACCGCCCCTGCCGACGCCAAGCGCATCCACCTGTCCCTGCTTGCCGGGCTCCTCTCCCACATCGGGCTCAAAGACCCGGAGAAACACGAGTACCTGGGGGCGCGGGGCGCCCGGTTTGCGATCTTTCCCGGCTCGGCGCTGTTCAAGAAACAGCCGCGCTGGGTGATGTCAGCCGAGCTGGTAGAGACGTCGCGGCTGTGGGCGCGCGTCAATGCCCGCATCGAACCCGAATGGGTGGAAGAGCTCGCCGGCCACCTCGTGAAACGCACATACAGCGAACCGCACTGGGAGAAGAAGCGGGGCGCGGTCATGGCGTACGAGCGGGTGACCCTCTACGGCGTGCCGATCGTCACTCAGCGCAAAGTCGACTACGGCCGCATCGACCCGAAGACCGCGCGGGAGCTGTTCATCCGGCACGCCCTCGTCCAAGGGGAATGGGATACCCGCCACGCGTTCTTCCGCCGCAACCAGAAGCTGCTGCAGGAGGTCGAAGAACTCGAGCACCGGGTGCGCCGCCGTGACATCCTCGTCGACGACGACGTCCTCTTCGACTTCTACGACCAGCGGGTCGGCGCTGAAGTGGTCTCCGTCCGGCACTTCGACAGCTGGTGGAAGCGGGTGCGCCAACAGCAGCCGCGCCTGCTCGACTTCGACAAGTCGATGCTCGTCGCTGAGGACGCCGGCGAAGGCATCGAAGAGGCCTACCCGGACTTCTGGCAGCAAGGCGAGCACCGCTTCCGGCTCACCTACCAGTTCGAACCGGGGGACGCGGCCGACGGGGTGACCGTCCACATCCCGTTGAACGTCCTCAACCAGGTCAGCCCGGAAGGGTTCGACTGGCAGATCCCCGGCCTGCGGGAAGAACTGGTGGTGGCCTTGATGCGGTCACTGCCCAAAGCGATCCGGCGCAGCTTCGTTCCCGTGCCCAACTACGCCGCCGACGTGCTGAAACGGCTGAAACCCTACTCTGAGCCGCTGCTGGAAGCGCTGTCGCGGGAGCTCACCGCGATGGGCGGCCCCCGGGTCACCGTGGACGACTGGCAGCTCGACCGGGTCCCCGACTATCTGCGGATGACGTTCCGCGCGGTCGACGACAAAGGCCGCACGCTCGCCGAAGCGAAAGACTTGGAGGAGCTGCGACGCCGGCTGCAGCCCCGGCTTCGCAAAGCGATCTCGGCGGAGGCCGCGAGCATCGAACGCACCGGGCTGACCTCCTGGGACTTCGGTCCGCTGCCCCGGACGTTCGAACGCCGCACTGCCGGGCACATAGTCCGCGGCTATCCGGCCCTCGTGGACGAGGGGACCACCGTTGGGGTGCGCATCTTCGACAATGCGGCAGCCCAGCAGCAGGCCATGGTCGCAGGAACCCGGCGGCTGCTCATGCTCACCGTGCCCTCCCCGGCCAAGTTCCTCCGAGGGCATCTGAGCAACCAGACCACACTGGTGTTCAGTCGCAGCCCGCACGGCTCAGTCGCCGCCCTCTTCGACGACTGCATCGGCTGCGCAGTGGACTCGCTGGTCGCCGAGGCGGGCGGACCGGTGTGGGACCCGGAGTCGTTCGCGAAGCTCCGCGAGCACGTGCGGGTGAACCTGGTGGAGCGGGTCATGGAGCTCCTCCCGGTCGTGGAGAAGATCCTCGCCACGGCACAGCGGGTGGAGAAACAGCTCAAGAGCGTCACGAGCCTGGCAGTCCTGCCGTCCATCACCGACATCCAGAACCAGCTCGGCGCGCTCATCGGCCCCGGGTTCGTCACCGCCGCCGGCTACCAGCGGCTCCGGGATCTGACCCGCTACCTCAAAGCGATCGAGGTGCGCCTGGAGCGGCTGCCCCGCAACCCCCGCCGCGACCAGGTGAACATGGCCAAGATCGAGCAGCTGCGCCAGGCCTACCAGCAACTGCTCGACCGGCTCCCCCCGGGAGTGCCGCCCGGCCCAGCACACGAGAACATCCGCTGGATGCTGGAAGAACTGCGGATCAGCTATTTCGCCCAGGAGGTCGGCACCGCCTACAGCGTCTCCGAGAAACGCGTCCTCAAAGCGATCAGCGAGGTCGAAGCCCGCATGCGCGAAGGGGCACGGTCGTGAGGGCACACCCGGGGCCCGGTAGCCCCTCTACCCCAGGGACCGGAGATGGCGGGGCAACCCCGTCCCAGAGGGCAGCAAGCCCGGTGAACCACGCACGGACCGCTGCGACGGGACGCCCCGGCCTCCACCGTTTCTCGAGGTCCTCCCCCGGCGCCCACCTCGTCTGCTTCCTGCACGCGGGCGGCCTGCCCACCGCCTACCAGCCGTGGGCCGCGGAAGTCGGCGACCGGTTCACCGTGTGGGTCGCCACCGTGGACCACCGCGACTGTGCAGCCGGCACCGCGCCGATGTGGGACGTCTACGCCCAGCGGCAGGCTGACGCCGTGGCCAGCCTGCGGGGACCCCTGACCCTCTACGGGCACAGCCTGGGCGCCCTCTCCGCCTACGAGACCGCACGGGAGCTGCGGCGGAGAGGGCGCGAAATCACCCACCTGGTGGTCAGCGGGAGGGACGCCCCACACCTGAAACCGGAGATCACCTTCCCGGACGACCCGGTGGCCCTCGTGCACGCGGCCGCCGCCTGCTTCGGCGGGATTCCCGAAGAGCTCCTCCACGACGACGAGCTGGCCTACGTGTTCGGCACCGAGATGCGGGCCGGGTTCGCCGCGGCCGACGCCTATGTCTGGCAGCCCGGTCCGCCGCTCGACGTGCGGCTCACGGTGGTTGGCGGCCTCGACGACCCGGTCGTCACCGACGCTGGACTGCGTGCCTGGCAGCAGCACACCACCGGCCCGTTCCGGTTGGAGCGGCTGCCCGGCGGGCACTTCTTCACCGCTGAGGAGCGCCGCCGTCTCCACGCGCTGTTGCCGTGAACCCCCTCCGGAGGTTTCCTACGGTTACGGGCGGCCACTGTCAGTCAAAGAACCGGGGAACTAGAGTGGCGCTGGCCCCGAGAGCCGGGGTTGACGACACTCAGGAGGATCCCCTCGATGACACGACGCCGACTGCTGTGGATCGGCTCCTACACCCCTGACTCCGGTATCGCGGGTCACGCGGCGGGGGTGCAGCGTGTCTGGTTCGACACGGACACCGCAGCCTTGAGCAAAGCGGAACTGGCGGCGCCCGCCAGCGGGCCTTCCTTTGTCGTCCCCGCCACGGACCAGACGATGGTCTACGCCGTCAACGAGCTCGCCGCGGGACGGGTCACCGCCTTCGCAGTCCACGACACCCAGCAGCTCACCGAGGCAGGCAGCGCCATCACCGGCGGCTCCTACCCCTGCCACCTGCTGTACCACCCCGCGGGGCGACACCTGATCGTCGCCAACTACGGGGACGGCAGCGTGAGCGTGCATGCCCTCGACCCGGCCGGCGTCCCCACTGCACCAGTGCAGCGGTTGACCCACACCGGGGCGGGCCCCCGCACCGACCGGCAGGAAGGTCCGCACGCCCACAGCGTCTACGTGGCCCCGGGTGGCACCCACCTGCTGGTCGTCGACCTCGGCACCGACGAACTGCGGTGCTTCCCCTTCGCCCCGGAGGCGGACCAGCCTGCCGGCCCTCAGCACATCGCGGCCCGCCTGGAACCGGGCAGCGGACCGCGCCATCTAGCGATCCACTCCTCCGGGCACCTGTATGTGGCCGGAGAACTGGATTCGCGGGTCTACGTGCTGCGGTTCGACCCTGCCACGGCCCAGGCCGAGATCCTCGACGCGGTGCCCGCCACCGGGGCCGCCGACGACAACTATCCAGCTGAGATCGCGCTTTCTGCGGACGAGCGTCGCCTCTACGTCGCCAACCGGGGAGCGGACACGATCGCCACCTTCGAAGTGTCCGCGGACGGTACGCGGATCCGCCGCCTAGCTGACACCCCCACCGGGGGCGCGTGGCCCCGCCACTTCGCCCTGGTCGACGGCTACCTTGTCGTCGCCAACCAGAACTCTGAGACGTTGACCGTCCTCCCCATCGACGCGGAGAGCGGGATTCCTGGACCGGCGTGTTCCACCCTGGACCTGCCGACGCCGGTGTGCGTCCTGCCTGCCGCGGTCGAATGACCCGTCCACGGTCCGTCTTCGCGCCGTGCGGTGCGCCATACCTCCGTGTGGCCCACCACACGGCGAGGAACGGAAAAGCGGAATTTTTTGGAGGAACCCCATAAGGCCCGATTGTAGAAAGCTGTTCTAGGCCGCATCTCTGCTGCTCAAGATCGGGTGGCCACAATGGGCTTGGAGATTTCCTCCAAAACCGTATACGGACCAAGGACTTGGACTATGACTGTCTCCCCATCGTCGTCCCCCCGTTACCGCGGGCTGACAGCGCGCGACCTCGCACTGATCGCGTTGTTCGCCGCACTGCTCGCCGCGATGAGCCTGGTACCCGGAATCCCGGTGGGCAGTGTGCCGATCACTCTCCAGACCTTGATCGTCATGCTCGCCCCCGCCATTCTCGGCGCCAAACGCGGGGTGCTGGCGATCGCCACCTTCCTCGCGCTGGCCCTCGCCGGACTCCCCATCCTGTCTGGAGGCGGGGGAGGACTGGCCTCCTTCGCCGGACCGTCCGGCGGATTCCTCATCAGCTGGATCTTCGTGGCCCTGGTCATCGGGCTGTTGACCGACCGCATGCTGCCCGCATACCGGTTCTGGCCGGGCCTGCTCATCAACCTGGTCGGCGGGATCGGCGTGTGCTACCTGATCGGCGGCCCGTGGATGGCTGTCGTCGCCGGGCTGGACGCCACGGCCGCGCTGATCGCGCTCGCCGCTTTCGTTCCCGGCGACGTCATCAAAGCGGTCGTCGCCACGCTGATCGCGGCCAGCGTGCACCGCGCCTACCCGGTTCCTCCCGCCGGGCACCGGGTCTCCGCTGCAGGACCGCGCTCATGATCCGGATAGAGCATGTGACCCACGCCTACGGCGACCGCGTCGTCGTCGACGACGTCTCCCTTGACCTGCGGGAGCACCGTATCGGGCTGATCGGCGCCAACGGCTCAGGTAAATCAACTCTGGCCCGCATGGTCAACGGCCTGATCGTGCCCGATACGGGTCGGGTCCTGGTCGACGGCCTGGACACGCGCGACCACGTCAAGGAGATCCGGCGCCGGGTCGGCTTCGTCTTCCCCGACGCAGACACCCAGATCATCATGCCGACGGTCGCCGAGGACGTGCGGATCGGACTGCGGGACAGCGGGCTCAGCCGCGACGAGATCGAGGCCCGGGTCGATGAGGTCCTCGCCCGGCACGGACTGCTCGAACATCGCGACCACCCCGCCCACCTGCTGTCCAGCGGGCAGAAGCAGATGCTGGCCCTGGCCTCGGTCCTGGTCACCGAGCCGCAGATCCTCGTCTGCGACGAACCCACCACCCTGCTGGACCTGCGCAACGTGCGGATCATCACGGAGACCTTGCGCACCCTGCCCCAGCAGGTCATCCTGCTCACCCACCACCTCGACACGCTCAGCGGCTTCGACCGGGTGCTGGTCATGGACGCCGGGAAGATCGTGTTCGACGGGGCACCCGAGGACGCCGTCGCCTACTACGTCGCGTTGATGGAGCAGCGGCCGTGAACACTGTCGGGCTCTACGTGCCGGGCACCTCGCTGCCCTACCGGATCCCGGCAGGCGTGAAACTCCTCGCCCTGCTGGGCACGGTCACCGTGCTGGTGGTCCTCGCCGACCCGTGGGTGTCGCTAGGCGCCGTGCTCGCAGTGGTCCTGCTCTACATCCTGTGGGGACTGGCCGCCCACCTGTGGCACGCGTTCCGGCCGGTGCTGCTGTTCCTGGTCGCCATCGCGGTCTTCCACGCTGTCTTCACCGACGTGCACACCGCGGTGCGGGTGTGCTCCCAGCTCACCGCGGTCATCCTGCTGGCCGGACTGGTCACCCGCACGACCCCGGTCAGCGCAATGCTCGACCTGTTCACCAGGCTGGCCCGTCCGCTGCAGCACGTGGGGGTGCGGCCGGAACGGGTGGGACTGGTCCTCGCACTGACCATCCGCTGCATCCCCATGGTGGCGGAGGCGTGGCGGGCCTCCCGCGAAGCGTATGTGGCGCGTGGGCTGCGCGGCGGGGCGCACCGCATGGTGGTCCCGGTCATCGTGAACCTGATCCGCTCTGCTGAAGCGCTCGGATTGGCGTTGAGCGCCCGAGGGCTCGACTAGCAGCCCTCGCCTTGGGTCCTCCTCGCCCCCGACTATGGGGAGCAAAGGTGATGAATTCGGGCAGATTGTGGCAAGGTTGGGGGCACGAGTCCGCGATCGCGGAGTCCGGTCTTCTCGGCGAAGGCGGTCGGCATGCGAGAGCATTCAGCGGCACCCGCCCACTCTGCCCCAGCGCGCAGGGCTTTCCTCCTCACCTTGGCCTTCCTAGCCGCCGTCACCGTGCTCGCGCTGCTCACCCCGCGGCATGCCAGCGGACCGCCCGCGCAGCCGCCCGTCCCGGCACCGGCCCCCACCCCCCCGCCCAGCCCGCCCCCCCCCCGGAGGCGGCCAGGGCCGCATCCCGGCGCGCATACGCGGGCACCGGATCGGTGGCCACTGCCCCCGCCACAAAGTCGAGAATCTCCCGCCCCTGATCGTCGACACCGTGCACGCGGGGCGCCCCGGAAAACC
>NZ_PITY01000031.1:0-63059 GCF_017577275.1 Thermobifida sp. | reverse complement strand
CGGGGGCGGCCAGGCTGACCGCGGTCACAAGCGCTGTGGCAGCCGCAGCCGTCACTTGCAGAGCTCGGGAGAGCAGGGAAGAGCGCTCCCGGCGGGGGGTCATCACAGCCATTGCACATCCTCTTCGGTTCTGTGCAGGGCCGGGCCGCGCCGCATGCGGGGGCATGCATGGACGTGGACCCGGACTCCCGCCTCGCCACTGGAGGTGAGCGGCGCCGTTGGCGGTAGGCACGCGGCGCTTGCCTCCCGGACGCGGGGGTGCCATGGGTTCCGGGCCGTTCGCGTGGGGTCCGAACGGTCCAGCCCGCGAGCGCCGCGCCTTTCCGCCGCGGGGGTGGAGAAGGCACGGCGCGTGCGACCGGTAGGCGAAGCCGGTGTGCCCGGCCACGTGCGGTCAACGAGCCGCTCAGCAGGCGGAGGTAAGGAGGTTTGGGGTTTATGCGCTCCTTATCTCGACTGCGTTGCCACTATGGGGCAAGTCACAGTGATCATGCATCCGTAAAACCACCAGTGTTGTACCCGAACTTCGTTCGGTATCGGGGGTGCGATGGGGCAAAAAGGGTGGTTTGTCGCATTTTTCGAATGAAAAGGGGGGACAAAACGGCCGGTGGCGGCCACCGCAGTGACCGCCACCGAAAGAATGGGGAGGAAAGACTCGTCGTGTTCTCTTCCTAGAACGGGCAGGTGGAGCGGTACTCTTCGACCTCGCCGAAGAGTCCGTCGCGCGGTCCGGGGCAGAGGAACTGGGTGTAGCGGGTGTCGTTGTCGACGAACCGCTTGAGCCAGGCGACGCTGTACTTGCCGATGATCTTGTTGGGGATGTTCGGGGCGAAGTGGGTTGCGCCGTCCAGCTCCAGGTAGGCCTTGCTGATCGAGGTCGGGAGGCTGTTGTAGAAGGGCCGGGCGTGGGTGAGGACCGGAGCGATGGTGTCCAGGTCAGCACCGATGATGAGGGTGGGAACCCGCACACTGCTCCAGTTCTTGTTGAGGTGCCACGGGGTGAGCGGGATGGCGGCCTTCAGGTCGGGACGCTGGGAGGCCAGACGCAGGCTGCCGCCGCCGCCCATGGAGTGGCCCATGACCGCCAGTCGGCTGCTGTCGATCCGGCTGCGCACCGTGGAGGACGCCCGGTTGATCATGTGGTTCAGCGCGGCGTTGAGCTGCTCTGCCCGGCTGTCCGGCTGGTCGAGGGTGGTGATGGTGTCGATGGTGATGACGACGAAGCCGTGGGAGGCGATGCGCTTGCCCAGCCAGGCGACAGAGGCCTGGGTGCCGGTGTAGCCGGGGGAGATCGCCACGGCACCGTAGGTGTTGTTCTCCCGCGGGTAGTAGATGGTGCCGCCGCCGAAGCCGCTGGCGCTCAACCGGGAGACGTTCTCCTCGCTGACGGAGAAGGGGCCGCTGCGGGCTTCGAGCAGGGCGTCGGTCGGGTTGGGGCCGCGCTCGTAGGGGTTGGCGGCATGAGCGGGGGCGGCCAGGCTGACCGCGGTCACAAGCGCTGTGGCAGCCGCAGCCGTCACTTGCAGAGCTCGGGAGAGCAGGGAAGAGCGCTCCCGGCGGGGGGTCATCACAGCCATTGCACATCCTCTTCGTGTAAGGGCGAAAGCGGAGGGTCGCCCGTGGACGGAGGGAGGAGCGGCACTGGCCACGGCAGGGGCAGACCGGATGTGCGGGGGATGGTGGGCCGTTCACCGTGGGGACACTGAACGGTCCATGCCCACCGGGGCGCCGTCCCCGAGAGTCCGAAGCCGGGCGTGACCGTCGCAGCGGGGGGCCGATGCGGCAGGCACTGGTGGGCGAGGGTCTGCCTCGTCGTGGTCAGCCATTGCGGTAGGCCGCTCACAACGTTGCGGTAAGGAGATCCGGCGGTAACCGGTTCTGTGTCTTAACCGCAACGTCACTATTCGGCATGGGGGAGCCGGATGGCATCCGTGAAATCACCAGTGTCTCGCCAAACCACAGATCAAATAGTGTGTTTTGCGAGGAAATGTCCATAAATGTGGGGGTGGGGTGGGACAGAGAAAAAGCCCGGAATCCTGACTCCGGGGCTGAAATAGGTAGCGAGAATACCCGCTCGGACTCATTCCGGAATGGACAGCGGGCTCCACGGCGGGAGGTACACCACCCACGACCACGGGTCGTCGGCGGGACCCACGGGCAGCGCGTCCCAGTCAGCGGCCCACTCGGGCGGACCGTCCTCCTTGGCGAGCAGCCCGAACGGTACGGTCCGGCTCACCGCGAGCAGCTCCTCCAGGGTGTGCGTGGTGTTGTTGCCGGACGCCGCCGCCGAGGCGCACCCCGCGTAGTAGGCGATGGGAATGGCCTCGTCCCCGGTGAGCACGCACGGCGGGCGTAGCCCGGCCGCATGCAGCTCCTCGGCGAGCCGGGCATAGTTCTCCCGGGCCGCCGTGTGGACGGTGACCCAGTGGGTGAGGATCGCCCCCTGGATGAGGAGATGTCCGAGGATCGCCACGGCCAACCCGGCACCCAGCACGGGACGCAGCCGGGGCCGGGTCGCCGTCCACGCATCGTGCAGTCCTGCCGCAGCGGGCAGCATGAGCAGCGCGTACGTGGGCTGGAGGAAACGCGGCGCCGTGTAGGAGACGAGGAACAGGTAGGTGAACGCGAGCGACCCGGCGACCACCACAGGCAGCCACCCCAGAGCGGGACGTCCCGCCCGGTGAGCGCCGACAATCCCGCCCACCACCAGTACGACCAAAGCGATCGGCCAGAGCAGGGCAGGCCAGCGCACCAGGTCCTCGGTGCAGGGGCGGCACAGCAGCGGCCCGTCCAACGCGGTGACCACGTACCCCACAGCCAGGGTCCACCCGGTCCCGCCCTGGATCTCGGAGGCCCGAGCCAGCCGGGAGAGCACGCCCCCGTAGGAGAGCTCCGCTTCCACCAGCCACGGTGCCACACCGGCCAGGCCGCCGCCGGCCACGGCCGCGAGCAGCGGTACCCGCCGCCACGACGGCACGACAAGTCCGGCCAGCCCCAAAGGCGCGGTCAACCAGAACGCGTCACTGGGCCGCATCAGCCCGGCCACCGCCAGCATGGCTGCAAGCCCGGCCAGCGCAGACCGGGACGCGGGTTCGCGGACCGCGACCAGGAACCAGCCGACCGCGCCCACCGCGGCCATCGCCGTGAAATGGTTGGGCATCGCCGCGGCCGCGTAGAACAAGCTGACCCACAGGCTCGCATACCCGAAGGCTGCGAGCGGCACCACCCCGCTGCGCGGATACAGCCGCAGCCACGGCCAGAACGCCGCGCCCATGGCCACGGCCGCGGCCGCAGCCAGCCACACCCGAAGCGCCACCACCGAGTCGGTGACGAGCACCACCGGCGCGGCCAGCAGCGACACCCCGCGCGACCGGGGCGCGCTGAAGAACGCGGCGGGATTGCGGGGATCGTACTGGCTGACGTAGACGACCTCGTCCCATCCCAGGCCCAGCCACGGCGGGACCAGGGTGAGGCCCGCGACGGCGAACACCGTGCAGACCGCACCCACAACCCAGCCGGGCGCGGGGAGCACCCCGCCGCGTCCGGCCCGCGCCGGGGCCGGTGATGCGCTGGGAAGCGGGGATTGCAGTGCAGAGGACACGTTCCCTCCTCGGTTCACGAGACACAGGAGCAGGGGGGAACGTGGGCGGGCCCGGCGGTCCGCGGCAGTCGGGCCCCGGGACGCAAGTCACGGGTGGAACAGGGTTTTCACCATCCCGTTGTCCTTGTGCTGGAACGCCGCATAGGCGTACGGCGCTTCCGCGAGGGGGAGCCGGTGGGTGGCGAACGAGTCCACACCCAGCGGGTCGTCGTCGGTGAGCAGCGGCAGGATCTCGTCGACCCACCGCCGGACGTTGGCCTGCCCCATCCGGATCTGGACCTGCTTGTCGAACAGGGTGAGCATGGGCAGCGGGTCCGCGATCCCGCCGTAGACCCCGGACAGGGAGATCGTGCCGCCCCGCCGGACCAGGGTGATGGCCGTGTGCAGCGCGGTGAGCCGGTCCACTCCCGCGGTGGTGATGAGGGCGGCGCCCGCCTTGCTGGGCAGGAGCGCGGTCAGGCGCTGCGCGGTCCGCGTGATCGGTGACCCGTGCGCTTCCATGCCCACGGCGTCGATGACGGCGTCGGGGCCGCGCCCGTCGGTCAGGTCCCGGATCGCGTCGACCGTGTCTTCGTCGAAGTGGAAGGTGGTGACCCCGCGCCGCGCAGCCCGGGACAGCCGTTCGGGGACCACGTCGACGCCGAAGACCTGCCCGGCGCCGAGGTGCTGGGCGACCCGGCAGCACATGTCGCCGATGGGTCCCAGCCCTAGCACGGCGAGGCTGCCGCCTGGCGGGACCGCGGCGTAGCGCACCGCCTGCCACGCGGTGGCCAGCACGTCGGAAAGGTAGACGAACCGGTCGTCCGGCGGGCCTTTTGGGACTTTGATCGGGCCGTAGTCGGCGTGCGGGACACGGAGGTACTCCGCCTGCGCGCCGGGGACCGACCCGTAGAGGCTGCTGTAGCCGAAGAGGCGGCCGCCCATGCCGGTCTCCCTGACCTGTGTCGTCTCGCACTGGGCTTGGAGGCCTTGGACGCACATGAAGCAGTGGCCGCAGGCGATGTTGAACGGGACCACCACCCGGTCGCCGGGCCGGAGGGTGGTGACCGCGTCGCCCACCGCTTCCACCACCCCCATCGGCTCATGGCCGAGGATGTCGCCTTCCCGCATGAACGGCGCCATCACCTCGTACAAGTGCAGGTCGGATCCGCACAGCCCGCTGCTGGTGATGCGGATGATCGCGTCAGTGGGTTCCTCGATGGTCGGGTCGGGGACGGTTTCCACGCGCACGTCGCGCGGCCCCTGCCAGGTGAGCGCTCGCATGCTGGTTCCTCTTCTCCTGGTGATCCGGTCGGCCGTCGCGCATCACCACAGGTGACCGGGAACGGCGCCGCGAACCGTGCGGACGGCCGAACGTGCGGCGGCGGACCTCAGGAGTTCGGGCGGTGCAGCGGCGGAATCTTGAGGTTCCGCCGCTGGGCAGCGCCTAGTCGAAGGCGTCTTTGACTTTGTCGGTGAGGCCTTGCCGCGGCCCCGGGGCACGCTGGGCGCCTTTCTCCGAGCCTTGGCCGGGAGCACCCGCGAACGTCCCGTACAGCGAGTCGCGGGGCGGCGGGACGGAAGCCGGTCCGCCCAGCGGTTCGGGGTCTTCCAGGTAGCGCAGGCGGCGCTGGCCGTCCGGGGCGGTCCGCCGCATCCAGCCGCCTTGCGCGGCAGTGCTGCCAGCGGACAGGCCCCAGATCGTGTCGGCATGCTCCTGGTTTTCTTCGTCGAAGAGCGCGTTGGGGGCGATGGCGCCCTCCAACCCGTCTTCCTTGAGCTCTTCGATCGCGGCCAGCCACAGGTTCTGGTGCACGGTGTCCCGGGCGAGGTTGAATTTGAGCATTTCTTTGACACCCGGGTCGTCAGTCATGGCGTAGAGGCGTGCGGTCTGCACTCTGCCTTGCGCTTCGGCGGCGACGTTGGCGTAGAAGTCGGCGAGCAGGTTGCCGCTGGCCACGATGTACTTGCCGTTCCACGGGGTGCCTGAGGAGTCGGCGAGGGTCGCCCCGCCGCCGGACACGATCGCCTGCTGGACGTCCATGCCGCCGACGACGGCCGCGACCACCGGGTCGCGTACGGCTTCGGCCGTGGTGTCGGACGGGGCGCCTTCCAGGAGCCGCGCCACCATGGTGGCGAGCATTTCCACGTGGCCGATCTCCTCGGTGGCCACGTCCATGATGAGGTCCTTGTACTTGCCTTCGATCCGGCAGTTCCACCCCTGGAAGAGGTACTGCATGGTCACGGTCATCTCGCCGTAGGCCCCGCCGATGAGCTCTTGGAGCTTCTTCGCGAACAGCGGATCGGGTTTTTCGGGTTTGGCTTCGAACTGCAGGCGTTTGTCGTGACGGAACATCCTGCTCCCTTCCCCGGGCGGGCAGCCCTGGTCGCACGACGGTCGGATGGCGACGGCTACCCGTGGGGAGGGCAGGTGAACGTCACCGGGTTGGGATGACGGAAGTTTTCCGTCCCCGCCGCCTGGGGATGACCACCCGCTGGTGGCGGGACCGGGCAGGAGAGCAGCGGCGCGGCACTGGGCGTCCGCGCGGGACCGACGGGCCCCGCGCGTCGGCCTGGGAGCGGGGACAGGTCAGTGGTCCCCGACGAGTTGGCGCCGCAGCGTCGTCAGGATCGCGGCGAGCCGCCGTGAGACGTGCATCTGCGACAGTCCGACGATCTCGGCGATCTGCGCCTGGGTCTTGTCCCCGGCGAAGCGGAGCAGCAGGATACGACGGTCGCGGGGCGACAGGGCGGCCAAGGCGGGGCGCAGCGCCGCATGGTCGACGACACGTTCCAACGCGTCGTCGAGTCCGCCCAGGGTGTCGCCCAGGGTGGCGCCGTCATCGTCGGGCCCGAACGGCACGTCGAGGGAGAGCGTGCTGTAGGCGCGGGCCGCGTCGATGAGCTCCAAGGTCTGCTCCTCGTCCATCTCCAGCAGCTCCGCGAGCTCCCGGACCGTGGGCGAGCGGCCGTGCCGCTGGGTGAACTCTGCGGTGACCCGGTTGAGTTCGGCGCGCTTCTCCTGGTATTTGCGCGGGACCCGGATCGCCCAGGTGCGGTCTCTGAAGTGGCGTTTCACCTCGCCGGTCATCATCGGCAGCGCATAGGAGATGAACTCTTTGCCGTAGGCGGGGTCGAAGTTGCGGATGGCGTTGTACAGCCCCACCATCGCGACCTGGCGCAGGTCTTCTTCGGGCTCGCCGCGGTTGCGGTACTGGCGGGCGATGCGTCGGGCCACGGGAGCGTGCAGCTCGGTGAGTTTGAGGTAGATGCGTTCGCGAGCTTTCGGGTCGTCCCGGACCCGGTCGAGTTCGGCGAGTAGCTCGCGGGTCTCGCGAAGATACGCTTCGTCGGCGTGGCGTGGCGGCCGGCTGTTACGGCTGTGACTGCCGTTGGAGCTGTGGCCGCTGTGGGAAACCGAAACGGACATGGGCAACGTCCCCCGCAGGGTCATGGGTGTGGTCCGCGCACCTCGGATGGGTGTGGTGGCCCTGCTTCCGCCCGGCTCTGTCATGGTGCGGGGCGCCTGGCTGGTGTGCGGTGCCGTCGTTTTCGGCGAAAACGGGCCGAAGTATCGGATGTGATGTAGGTCCCCATTTGGACCCAGATTTCGCCACTCACTGTAAGCAAGAGATCACGAGAAGGGAACAGACGCGGCCGAAACCGGGAAGTTGTTTTGCCCGGGGACAACACAGCAGAGTTTGGGACGGGGGCAACCGGGTGAGTGAGTCCCCGCAGTGGTCACACCAACCATGGGGAGGCGCTATGCGGCAACGTCTGGCACTGCTGGGGCTCGCAGCGGCGGCCACCGGGTACGCGGTCCGGCGGGCCCGCCGCTACCCGCTCCGCGACCGGGTCGCGCTCATCACCGGAGGCTCCCGCGGCCTGGGCCTGCTGCTCGCCCGCGAACTGGGCGTGCGGGGCTGCCGGGTCGCGGTGTGCGCCCGCAACGGTGACGAACTGCGGCGGGCCGTCACCGACCTGCGCGCTTTGGGCATCACCGCCCACGGGATCACCTGCGACCTGCGCGACCGCGACCAGATCCGCGCCATGGTCGCGGAGACTGCCGACTACTTCGACGGGCTCGACATCGTCGTCAACAATGCGGGGATCATCCACAGCGCCCCGTTGGACGCGCTCGGGGAGACCGAGTTCGACGACGCGATGCGGATCATGTTCTGGGCGCCTCTGTGGGTGTTCCAGGAAGCCAGACCGCACCTGAAAGGCGGGGTGCTCGTCAACATCACCTCGGTGGGCGGCAAGATCAGCCCGCCCCACCTGCTGCCCTACGCCTGCGCCAAGTTCGCCCACGTGGGGCTCTCGGAAGGGCTTGACGCGGAACTCGTCCGCGACAACATCCGCGTGCTCACCGTCGTGCCCGGCCTGATGCGCACCGGGTCGACCCGCCGCGCCAACTACGCGGGCAACGCCGCCCTGGAGTACGCCTGGTTCTCCCTGCTCGCGGGCACCCCGCTGGTGTCGATGAGCGCGGCACGGGCAGCGCGCCGGATCGTCGACGCCATCGAGGACGGGCGGCACCATCTCACCCTCACCCCGCTGGCACGGGTCGCGACCGCCGCGCACGGGATCGCCCCCGGTTTCACCCAGGGCGTGCTGCGCACCGTGAACCGGATACTGCCGGGACCGGGCACGGAAGGCCCCACCGTCGGTTTTGAGGCCGCCTCCCGCGCCGACCAGTGGGGGATGCGGTTCCTCACCTGGTTCAACGACCGGGCTGGCCGGGACCTCAACCAGATGCCCGAAGCCGGCCGTGCCCCAGTGCCCAAGCCTCGGACGCGGCGCCGGACGCTGCGGCGCCGCACCCGCCGCTGACCGTCCGCACCGCCCGCCGGACACGGCCTGGGGGAAAGGGCCGCGTTACCGCGGGAATTCCGGGTAGCGGTGGAGACCACGCATCTGGCCTGACCGTTGCGCCCGAACCGCGGGGGAGGGCACGCCGATGGAGCATGAACCGCACGTCAAGGAGCTGCTCACCACGCTCAAACGTGCTGCGAGCGCGCTCAAAGCCCACGAGGTGCCGTTCGCGCTCAGCGGAGGGTTTGCGGCGTTCGCGCGGGGAGCGCCCCCGTCCCGCAAGGACGTGGACTTCGTGGTGCTGCCCGAAGACGCCGAACGGGCCCTCCGCGTGCTGATCGGGATCGGGTTCACCCCCGCCGACGCTCCCGAGGACTGGCTGCTCAAAGCCTACGACGGGGAGGTCGAAGTGGACCTCCTCCACACCCCGGCCAACGTGCCGATCACCCCCGCCACGCTGGCCCGCGCCACCCCGCTGGAAGTCGACTCGGTCCGGATGCCCGTCATGGACGCCACGGACCTGGTCCTGCTGCGGATGCGTGCGTTCGGGGAGCACGAATGCGATTTCTCCGGCCCGCTGCTCATCGCCCGCGCATTGCGCGAACAAGTGGACTGGGACCGGGTGCGCGCCGAAGTGGGGGACTCCCCGTACGCGGCTGCGTTCCTGGGCCTGCTCACCCGGCTTGGAGTGATCAGCGGCGGGGAGCAGGAGGGGCGCGTCCCGCCGCAATACCTGGCCGGCCGCCTCCAGCGGACCCTGGCGGAAGACCCGCGTACCGCGGAGCAGGAGATCCGGGTACGCGTGGTGGGAGACGACGTCTACCTGAGCGGACAGGTGTCCTGTCCCCGGCGCCGCGGCAGGGTGCTTGACGTGGCGCGGGAGCAGTTGCCGGGCTACCGCATCCACGACGAACTGTCCGTGGTCCGCTTCGACGGCCCCATCCGAGAGGAGCGACTGACATGATCACTGTCGCTGCCGTGGGCGACGTGCACATGGACCAGGAGATGCGGGGACGCTACCGGCCGCGGCTCGGTGGGCTGGCGGGCGACGCCGACGTGCTGCTCCTGGCCGGCGACTTGACCAAGCACGGCACGGTCGAGGAGGCGCAGGTGGTCGCCGACGAGTTCCGCGACCTGCCCGTGCCCGTGGTCGCGGTGCTCGGCAACCACGACTACCACTCCGATGCCCACGAGGAGATCGCCGCCTTGCTGCGGGCCGTGGGGATCACCGTGGTCGAAGGGGAGGGCACGGTCGTGGCCTGCCCGGGGGGACGACTCGGCGTGGCCGGGGTGAAAGGCTTCGCTTTAGGGTTTCCAGGCCAGTGCGCGTCCGAGTTCGGCGAACCGGAGATGAAGTGTTTCGCCAGGAGCTCGCGGGAAGCCGCCGAACGGCTCGGGGCAGCGCTGGCGTCGCTGGACGCGGACACTGTGGTCGCCCTCACCCACTATGCGCCGGTCCGGGACACGCTGGCGGGGGAGCCCGTGGAGATCTTCCCGTTCCTCGGCAGCTACCTGCTGGCGGAGGCGATTGATGCGGCGGGGGCGGCTCTCGCGGTGCACGGGCACGCCCACCGGGGCACCGAGGTGGGGATGACCGCGGGCGGGGTGCCGGTGCGCAACGTGGCTTTGCCGGTCCTCGGCCGCCCCTACGGGGTGTACCGACTCGACGAGCGCACGACACAGCCCACCCGCTGAGGGGCGCGGGCCCCACCGGGGCGCGGCTGCGCCCGGACACGGACGGCGGAGCCCTGCAGGGCGTCTGCGCCGCTAGCCGCTGAGCTCCGGGTCTTCCCCCGGCCGGGGCGAAGTGGGTTTCAACGGGTCGTGGCCCAAGGTCATCAGGGCGTGCCGCCACTCGTCGTCGTCCGGTCGGGGATTCTGCAGCAGCAACGACACCTCGTCCACCACGGTCTGCATGGTGTCCACGTCTTCATCAGTCAGGTCGGTGCGCCGCTTGGTCAGCACGTGGATGATTTTCCGGCCCTCCTCGTCGATGTTCAGCGAGGGGTGGGAGGTGAAGCCTTCCGGGTTCGACGCCTCGGTCAGCAGCCAGGAACGCAGTTCGTTGCCGTTCATGTTGACGAGTTCGTGGAACCGCGTCCACAGCCGGTCGAGAGCGTCCTCGCTGAGACGGTGCTGCGCCATATGTGCCTCCCCGTGACTGCTGCGGATCCGGACATCTCTTGCCGGTTTCGCTACCGAACCTGGTCCGCGGCAAACCCGCTGGCCCGGCAACGTTTGCCGACCGGTGTGCGCGGTACCCGCGAGGACAACCGTGGAATGGCACTGGGCGAGGGAGGAAGGAACCGTGGGCATCGTCCGCGCGGCAGCACAGGGGGCAGTGGCGGGGTTCGCGGCAACCGGGGCGATGAGCGGGCTCCTGGCCGCGGCCTACCGGCGGGGCAAGGATCCGCTGCTCCCCCCGAAACTGGTGACCCGGCGGCTGCTGCCGGGCGGGCGGGAGCGCACTCCGCGCCCGGGGGAGAACGCGGTAACCGTGCTCGCCCACGCCGGGTTCGGGGTGGCGGCGGGCGCCGTCTTCGGCGCCGCGACAGGGGAACGGTCCCCCGGCCTGGTCGCGGGGGCATGCTACGGGCTGCTGGTGTGGCTGCTCAGCTACGAGGGGTGGGTGCCGCGGCTCACCGTGCAGCCGCCCGCGCACCGCGACAACCCGAAACGCGCGGTCACCATGGTCGTGGCGCACCTGGTGTACGGGGCCGCGCTCGCCGCGGCGCTCCGCCGGATGCGCAGGTGATGTTTAGCTGCGAGGGCAGCGGTCAGGCGTGGGGGATAGGGAGGTAGCGCCGAGACGGCAGAGGAGTGACAGCCGATGCCCGCGAAAGATGAGTTGCCGAGCACGCTGCAGCGCTCGTCGGAGAAGGCGCAGCGCACCTGGATCAAAGCCCACGATTCAGCGGTGGAGACCTACGGGGAGGGGGAGCGTGCCCACCGTGTCGCGTACGCGGCGTTGAAGCACTCGTTCGAAAAGGTGGGGGACCACTGGGAGCCGAAGGAAGCCCAGGGGCCGTCGGATCCGCAGGCCGCCAACCCCCGTGCGGGCCGCGGCGCAGACGTGGACACCGCGGAAGGGGTGGACGTCACCGCTTCCAAGAAGCACTTGTACGAGCGCGCCCGCGACTTGGGGATTCCCGGCCGGTCCACGATGACGAAGGAGGAGCTGGTGGCGGCATTGCAGCGGGAGAACCGGGCCCGTACCCGCCAGGCCCGGCAGTGACCTGGACCGCGCCCGCGGGCCAGAGGGCTTGGCCGCGGGGGCCGGTCACCGGGGGAGGGAGGCGAGGAGGTCTGTACACGCTTCGAGTACTTCGTCGGTGGTGATGGCGGCAAGACCCGGGTCGACGCGGGTGGCGCGCGGGTCCCCAGTGGTGCCCGACCACAGGCAGCGGTGCCGTTCCCGGTCGATCCGCGGCCCCCAGGTCGCGGGTGAGGACGGGCCGAACAGGGTCACCGACGGGGTGCCGTAGGCGGTCGCCAGGTGCGCGACCCCGGTGTCCCCGCTGACCACGAGCCGGGCGTGCGCGATGAGGGAGGCGAGCTGGGACAGCCCGGTCCGACCGGCGAGGTCGTCCTGCGGGGACAGGCCTGCCACGCGGGCAATGCGTTCCGCGAGGCGCTGTTCTGCCGGGGAGCCGGTGACCACCACCCGCATCCCTTGGTCGCGCAGGTGGCGGGCGATCTCCGCGAACCGCAGCTCCGGCCAGCGGCGGGCAGCGAAGGCCGCCCCCGGGTGGATGACCACGGTCGAAGAGGTGTCCTTCTCTTCCGGGGGTACAGGCCACCGCAGGTCTTCGGGGTCGGCGGTGATGCCGTAGTAGGCCAGCAGCCGGCACCACCGGTCGACTTCGTGCAGGTCGACGGTCCATGCCGGGCCGGGCACGATCGCGTCGTCGGGGTCGTAGTGGGCCCACAGCAGCCGCGGGTGGAGCGCGGCAAGGGCACGAGTGCTCTGCGGGCCGCGCCCGTGCAGGTTGACGGCGATGTCGGGTGGGCTGAGCCCGGACCACGGCGGGGTGACGGGACCGGTGACCGTGACGGTCTCCCACGGAAGCCCGGCGAGGGCGAGCAGTTCCGCGGTGGACTCGGGGCCCGCGAGGATAGGCCGGTGCTGGGAGAAGGTGCGGCTCAGCGCGCGCAAGGCGGGGACCGCGGTCACGAAGTCGCCGAGTCCGCGGGCGCGCAGGACGAGCAGGATCGGCCGCTCCCGTTCCCCAGGGGCCAGCGGGGGAAGGGGAAAGGCCGGCACGAAACCGTACTGTTCTTTCATAATCCACACCTACCAGAAAACGACCAGGACAAACGTTGACCCGGGGACGCGGATACCTGGGGTGAGCTTGGTGGGAAACAGGACTGGCGGGCGGTTCGACTGACCGCCCCGCGGGTAGCCGGGCCCGCATGAGACTTGGCGAACCCATTCGGAAGATTGAACGGAACGAGAGCCTGGACCAGATCGCGACGTTCGCGGAGCGGCTGGTGGACCGGGTCGTCCCCCGGGGGAAGGCCCGCGACCTGCTGCACGGGGTGCCGCTCGGCCATCCGGTCCACCCGCTGCTGATCCAGGTGCCGATCGGCTCGTGGCTGTCAGCGTTCCTACTGGACTTGGTGCCGGGTGGCGGCCCTGGGCTGCGCCGCTCCGCGCACCTGCTGGTGAATATCGGTGTCCTCACCGCGATCCCCGCGGCGATTGCCGGGTGGGTGGACCTCTCCCAGCAGCACAAACGCCAGCAGCGCACCGGTGTGATCCACGCTCTGGCCAACGGCACGGGCATTCTGCTGTTCGGCCTGTCGTCGCTGGCGCGTTCCCGGGGACAGCATTCGACGGGGGCGATGCTCGGCGGCATGGGGTTGAGCGCGGTCGCGTTCGCCGGCATGCTCGGCGGCCACTTGTCCTACTACCGCGCGAGCGGGGCCAACCGCGCCGACTACCTGATCGACCGGATGCCGTCCGAGTGGCACAAGATCGGCATGCTCAAGGACTTCCCCGAGGGGAAACCCGCCCGGGCCCAGGTGGGCGAGGTGCCGCTGGCCGTGGTGCGGATCAAGGACAACGTGCACGCGCTGGTGGGGGTCTGCTCCCACTTGGGTGGCCCGCTCGAGAAGGGGAAGATCGAGGGGGACTGCATCCGCTGCCCGTGGCACGGCAGCATGTTCCGGCTTACCGACGGTGTCGTGGCGCACGGTCCCGCTACCGCGGCCCAGCCGATGATGGAGGTGTCGGTACGCGACGGCGCGGTGTGGGTGCGCCGCCCGCAGGACCGCCCCGCCACGGAGGTTCCCCGTCCCCGAGCCGAAACCGAAGCGGCGCAGCGCAAGGAGAAGGAGAAGAAGACCACCGCACGGTGACCGCTGCCCGGGGAGCCTAAGAGTTTCCCGCGGCCAGCATGCCCGCATCCGGGTGCGGGGCGTCGTCGAACGCCTCGCACCACCGGGCCCCGCCCGGCCTGTCGGCCGGGAGCACCCCTCTTCCGCCCCGCCTCGATCAGACTGCTCTTCCCGTCCCGGCCTGTCCGTCCCCTGCCGTAGGAGGCACGCGGCGGCACCGCTCGTCCCGGCACACCCCGAAATCCCCGGTTTGCCAGGGTTGACGACGTAGTGTTTAAGAAGCGTTTCTCTTGGTAGTCAATGGCCTGCTCCGAGGCGGGAGGGGACGACCTGATGCGGTTGATCGGTGTTGCTGCTGTTCGTCACAGCTCGGCCGCCGCGCATGCCAGCGGCACCACAGCCGGGCCGGGCACCCCGGCAGCACAGTGCCGCCGCGGGCCCCGCGCCGCAGCCGCACCGCACCCCGCGTCCCGGGCGTCCAGCCCTGTCCCGCGGCGACGGCGGGCCCGCACCGCCGGATCACCCCACGCGGGGGCGGAGCCGTCCTGGAGGAAGCTGCGCGCGTGCTGACCGGGAGGGTGGAGATGCCGGAGCCGACGCATTCGGTGGTCGTGCCCACGGCGGGACACCCCCGCCCGCCCTTGGACCCGGTCCCCTGGCCGACGTCGGGACTCGACGCCGCACCGCCGACCGCGGCCGCCCTGGCCGACGCCGTGCGGCTGCCGTTCGCCACGCACCTATCCCGGAAGAGCGGAGGGACAAGTCTGGTGTCCGCCACGTGGTTGACCTCGTACCCGCACCGCCCTGCTGGCATCCAGCGGCGGCCAGAGAATTCGTTGACGGTGACCCGGGCCCGCCCTCCGTCCGCGCCGCCGGATCGGCGGCGGACCCCGCCGCAGGCACGCGGGCACACCCGTCCACCGTGCCCTGCCTTCCTGCCGCACAGCGTGGCAGCGGCGTTCGAACCGACCCAGCGCCGTCCCACGGTGCTGGTCGCGTGTCTGGACAGCAGCGGCGAAGTGCTCCTGTCCGGTCCCGCGGTCAGAGCGGTGGCGGGGAGCGCGCAGCGGGTGGTCATGCTGACGGATCCGCGGGGCAGCGCCGCAGCCCGGATGCTGCCCGGCGTGGACAGGGTGATCGAGTGGCGTGCGCCGTGGACCAGGGACAGGGAACCCGGCGAGTACTGGCCGGAGCTGCTCGGGTTCTGCGCCGCGCTCGGCGAGGTCCGTCCGGATGCTGCACTGGTCTTCACCTCCGCCCACCAGTCCCCGCTGCCGCTGGCCCTGCTGCTCCGGCTGACCGGGGTGCCGTGGATCGGCGCGATCAGCATGGACGATCCGGGGAACCTGCTCGACCTGCACCACCAGGTTCCCGAGGGGATGCCGGAAGCGGAGCGTCTGCTGTCGCTCGTGGAAGCCGCCGGCTACCGGCTGCGGGCCAGTGACTCGGGTCGGCTCGCTGTGCGCCGCCCGCTCCCGGACACGACGGACTTGACCGGACCGGACGGCTATGTGGCCGTGCACGTGGGCGGGTCGGCGCCTGCCCGGCGGCTGCCGGTACGGCTTGCCGTGGAAGCCACCGCGAAACTGGCCGCTGAGGGGATCCGCGTGGTGGTGACCGGTGCGGCCGAAGACAAGGCGGAGGCCGCGGCCGTCGCGGAAGCGGGGGCGCTTGACCTGGCGGGGCGCACCAGCCTGCCGGAGCTCGCCGACGTGGTGGACCGTGCCGCGGTGCTCGTGGTCGGCAACACCGCCCCCGCCCACTTGGCCGCTGCCGTGCAGACCCCGGTGGTGTCCCTGTTCGCCCCGGTCGTTCCCGCCTCGGCGTGGGCGCCCTACGGCACCCGGCTGCGGCTGCTCGGCGACCAGAACGCCCGCTGCGCGGGGAGCCGGGCCCGCGCCTGCCCGGTTCCCGGCCACCCCTGCCTGAATTCGGTGACCGCCGACGAGGTGGTGCAGGCCGTCCACGAGTTCGTGGGGGCGCGATGACCCCGGCCGGGGCCCGCGTCCCGGCGCGCAGACGCCGCGGTGCGTGCGCGGCACCGCAGCACGTTCCGCGCAACCCAGGACTCACCCGGTTCCACGCCGACGGGAACCGGCTGTTCCAGGAGGTGACACGGTGAGGATCGCCATGGTCTCCGCGTCCGCTAGCCCGCTGGCTGTGCTCGGCGGGGCAGACGTGGGCGGACCGCACGTCTACATCGCGGAACTCTCCGCAGCACTGGCCCGGCTCGGGCACGAGGTGGTCGTCTACACCCGCCGCACTGCAGAAGGGATGTCCGGGGACGTGGTGCTGGGACCGGGGGTGCGGGTCCGGCCCTTGGCGGCGGGGCCCGCTGTCGCGCTCAGCGACGAGGACCTGCTGCCGCACCTGCCCGAGTTCGCGCAGGAGTTGCGGGCGGCGTGGGCTCGCGAGCTGCCTGAGGTGGTCCACGCCTACGGGTGGACGAGCGGTATGGCGGCGGTGGAGGCGGCCCGCGGCAGCGGTACCGCGGTGGTGCAGACTTTCCACGGTCTCGGCACCGCCTACCGCCGGTTCCGGGGAGCTGCGGATCCGCTGGCAGCCGGGCGGATCGCGCTGGAACGGTCGGTGGCCGCGCAGGCCACGCTGCTCATCGCCACGTCGACGGCGGAGCAGCGGGAGCTCCGCTCGTGGGGGGTGGCTGCTGCCCGAATCAGAGTGGTGCCGTGCGGGGTTGACGTGGCGCGTTTCACCCCGGAGGGGCCGCGGGCGCCCCGCGGGGAGCGGCCGCGGATCCTCACCCTGGGCCAGTTGCGGCCCCGGAAAGGGGTGGAGACAGCGATCCGGGCCCTGCCCGCCGTGCCCGACGCTGAACTGGTGGTTGTTGGGGGGCCAGAGGCGTCCGCGGTGCGCACCGATCCCGAGGCGGTACGCCTGCACCGGCTCGCCCGGCGCCTCGGTGTGGCGGATCGGGTGTGCTTCCTGGGCCGTGTCCCGCACGGGGAGGTCCCGGCCCTGCTGCGCTCCGCCGACGTGGTCGTCAACGTGCCGTGGGACGAACCGTGCGGGATGAGCACTGTGGAGGCGATGGCCTGCGGCATTCCCGTGGTCGCTTCGGATGCGGGGAGCCACCGCGACACGGTGGTGCACGAGATCACGGGGGTGCTCGTGCCGCCCCGGGATCCGCGCGCGCTCGGGGTCCGGTTGCGGTCGCTGCTGCACGATGTGGTGGCCGCGGAAAGCTACGGGATCGCCGGGGCGGACCGGGCCGCGGCCCGGTTTTCGTGGGAGACCGTGGCCCGCGAGGTCGACGCGTGCTGTGCGGCGGCATTGGACGCCGCGGGCCGCAGCCCGTGCCTTGCCACCGAGGCGCTGCCGTAGCCGCCTGCCCTGCGGGACCGTGTCCCCCGGTTATGCGGCCAGTCCCGGCGGGGCGGGTACTCCGTCCGGGTGGAGGGCTTCGGCGACGGGGGCGGCCACCTGGGGGTGGCGCAGGTATTCCTCGACGTCGTGGGGGCGCCGCCGCGAGTTGGCGGTGACGACTTCCACGAGCCCCGGCCCCCACACGGGGGTCAGCGGGCAGCCGATGGTGATGGCGTCCGCCGGGGTCCACGCGTTGAGCCATGCCGTGACCCGGTCGGGGCGGCGCGGCGGCTGGAGGAGGACCCGGGTGTAGACAGCGTCGAGTCCGAGCGGGCTGCCCATGGTGACGAGCAGCGGCACGGTGATGTCGGGGCGGGCCCGGCTGAGCAGGTCGACCGCTACGACGGTGCCGAGGCTGTGGCTGACGATGACGGCCTGCCCGCTCTGCGGGAGGGCGGCGGCGACCTGGTCGAGGATCGCGGTTTTCACGTCCTGGTCGCCCAGGTAGGCGGCGACGTCCCGCAGGAAGAGGGCGATGAGGGTTTCGTCGAGGCCGCTGCGGGCTGCCACCCAGCTCAACTGCCGCTGCAGGCGGCTGGTGAGCGGGGAGAGCAGGCCGAGCGCGGAGCCGCCTTCATGGTCGGTGTTCCCGTGGACGAGTTCGGCGGGCATCCCGGAGCGGAGCGCGGCCTGTTCCAGGAGCGAGGTGTAGATCGCGCGGGGCTCGTCGAGGACGGGGGCGAGTGTTTCCGCGGTGGTGGTGGCTTCGGTGTCTGCCGCGTCCACGGTGAGTTCGGCGAGCAGGTCCCCGTAGTAGGGGAACCACACTGTTTCGGGGGAGATGGTGGGCAGTCGGGCGGCGAGCAGCCCTGAGTTGAGTGCGGCTGTCCACGTGGCGCGTAGCCGTGCGGGGTCTTCTCCGGCCAGACCGCGGCCGTGGAGGAAGACGAGGTGGATGTCGTCGGGGGCGCTGCTGCCGCGCAGCCCGGTTCCGGTGGGCCGGGAGGAGCGGTGGCGTTCCCAGTACGGTCCCGCGCTGGCTGCGGTCCCCCCGGCGAGACCGGATGCGGGGCCGAGGGTGGCGAGCAGTTCGCGCTGGGCCGGGGGCAGGTCGAGCGTGGCGAGGAAGTCCAGGATGGAGCTGACCCGGGTGCCTTCGTTGCCGAGCCAGGCGGCGACCGAGTCGGGGTCGCCGGGCCGCAGCGGGGTGCCGTCGATGCGCAGCCGCTGTCCGCGGGCGTCGCGCCGCGGCACAGCGGAGTGGTGGAGCGCCACGACTTCCCACTGGTCGTTGAAGACGGGCGACCCGGAGCTGCCGGGTTCGGTGTCCGCGGAGTACTGGAGGAAGTCGTCGGTCTGCTGGAGGAGTCGGCTGTCGCGGACCGCGATTTCTTTGAGGCGTCCGCGGGGGTGGCCGATGAGGTTGACCGGTTCTCCGGCCACGACTTTTCCTTGGGTGCGCAACAGCGGGTTCCAGCCGAAGACGTCGCCGGGTGGGCTGCCGTCGGGGCCGGGGTGGACGCGGACGAGCGCGAAGTCGAGTTCCCGGTCGGCGAGGAAGAGCGTGTCCGGGTCGAGGCGGTAGCGCACGGGGACGCGGGGCTGCAGGTCTGCGTCGACTTCGGCGGCGAATTCGGCGACGACCTGTTCTGCGGTCTCGGGGGCGGTGAGTACGTGGTGGTTGGTGAGGAGGAGTTCGGGGGCGACGAGGAATCCGGTGCCGTAGGGGAGTTCCCTGCCGTGGTGGAGCAGGATGAGCCGGGCGATTGAGGCCGCGGCGCGCGCCCCGCGGTAGAGAAAGGCGACGGACTGCAACTGGTTGGCGTCCCCGATGATGCGCTGGTAGATCCGGTGCCGTTGCGCGGGGTCGGCGGCGGTGGCGGGGGGTGCGGGGGCGCGGTGGAGTGCGGCGAGGCGTTCTGCCCGCGCTTTGATCTGGTCGAAGGTGTCGTGGATGAGGATGCCGGTGCGCTGTTGGAGCTGCTGGAGCCGGGCCCGGTTCCGGGCAGTGTCCGTGAACCGCTGTGCGGCGCGCTGTTCCTGCCACCGCCGTTCCACGGTGATCCGGTAAGGAACGTCCATCCGATTCCTTCCTCTCCTCCTCCGGCGGGTGATCCGCCGGCCTCCCTGTTCTCCATGGTCGCTTGCTGACCGGAGAAATGCTGGGAAACGGAGAAAACTGTCGGTTTCCCGGGTGTCATCCGCGGAAGTTTTGGTGTTTTCGCAGCTCACAGCGGGGGAAGAGAGAAATGGCGAAAAAAGATGATAAGAGATGGTTTGTGGCAATCTATCGGAATAGAAAACCGGTTCACCAGAAAACGGCTGAACCGGTTGTGTGAACTGGACCACTAGGGCTATTGTGGCGTCGGCGCCTCAGGAGGGAAAAGCAAGCGGGGCTGCGTAATCCACTCGTGTACATCCCTGCCTACCGGCAGAGTCCTGGATGAGGAAGACCATGAGAAAACGTCTCGCGGTCGCCGCAGCAACCGTCCTTGCGCTGCTGGCGTCCGTCTTTGCCCTCACGCAGCCGGCGAACGCGGCCACCGGGCTCCACGTCAAGAACGGCCGCCTGTATGAGGCCAACGGCCAGGAGTTCATCATCCGTGGCGTCAGCCACCCCCACAACTGGTACCCCCAGCACACCCAGGCGTTCGCCGACATCAAGTCGCACGGCGCCAACACCGTCCGGGTGGTGCTGAGCAACGGTGTCCGGTGGAGCAAGAACGGTCCTTCTGACGTCGCCAACGTCATCTCCCTGTGCAAGCAGAACCGCCTTATCTGCATGCTGGAGGTGCACGACACCACCGGCTACGGTGAGCAGAGCGGGGCCTCCACGCTCGACCAGGCCGTCGACTACTGGATCGAGCTGAAGAGCGTGCTCCAGGGCGAGGAGGACTATGTCCTCATCAACATCGGCAACGAGCCCTACGGCAACGACTCCGCGACCGTCGCCCGCTGGGCGTCGGACACCTCCGCCGCCATCCAGCGGCTGCGCGCCGCCGGATTCGAGCACACCCTCGTGGTGGACGCCCCCAACTGGGGCCAGGACTGGACGAACACCATGCGGAACAACGCCGACCAGGTGTACGCCAGCGACCCCACCGGCAACACCGTCTTCTCGATCCACATGTACGGCGTCTACTCCCAGGCGTCCACGATCACCAGCTACCTGGAGCACTTCGTCAACGCGGGCCTGCCGCTCATCATCGGCGAGTTCGGCCACGACCACTCCGACGGCAACCCCGACGAGGACACGATCATGGCCGAGGCCGAGCGGCTCAAGCTGGGCTACATCGGCTGGTCGTGGAGCGGCAACGGCGGCGGGGTCGAGTACCTCGACATGGTGTACAACTTCGACGGCGACAACCTGAGCCCGTGGGGCGAGCGGATCTTCTACGGCCCTAACGGTATTGCGAGCACGGCCAAGGAGGCCACGATCTTCGGCGGCTCCCAGCCGGGCCCGACCGAGGAGCCGACGGAAGAGCCGACCGAGGAGCCGACTCCGACTCCGCCTCCCGCGGAGGGCGACTGCACCGCCACCTACGCCACCATCGGCAGCTGGGGCGGCGGCTTCCAGGGCGAGGTGACGGTCACCGCGGGCGACTCCGCGATCTCCTCGTGGCAGGTGAGCTGGACCTTCCCCGGCGGCCAGAGCGTGGCCCACGGCTGGAACGCCAGCTTCAGCGGCACGAGCACGGTGACGGCCAGCAACCTGTCCTACAACGGCCAGCTGGGTGCGGGACAGTCCGCCACGTTCGGCTTCATCGGCTCGGGCGACGCGCCTAGCTCGCTGACGCTGAGCTGCACCGCTCGCTGATCCTCTCCGCTCATCCCCACGGGGGAGGAACCACGGAGAGAAGCGGCCCGCGGGGCTGAGCCTCGCGGGCCGCTTGCTGTGCTCAGGGGCGCGCAGCCACCGCGCTGCACATCAGGACTGGAGCTTGCTCCGCACCCACTGTCCGGACGCCTTCAGCGACGAACCGCTCCACGGGCCGCCGGACGCGCAGGTGCCCGGCTGGAAGACCGCGCCGGAACGGAAGTCGTCCGAGTAGTTCCACTTGGTCCACCCGATCTTCCGTTCCGCCATCAGGTCGATGTAGCGGTCGGCCATCTGGAAGTCGTTGGCGCCGTCACCGGTGTAGGTCTCGGTGCCGAACTCGGTGACGAAGACCGGGAACAGCTCGGAGGCCTCACGCAGCGCGTTGAGGTAGTTGTCGCGGTGCGAGGCCGCGTAGAAGTGGAAGGCGTACATGATGTTGGAGGCGTTGACCGGGTTGGCCGCGATCTCGGCGGGGCCGGAGCCTTCGGAGACACCGAGCGACGACCAGCCGCGGGTGCCCACGATGATCACCGAGTCGGGGTCGCGCTGGCGGATCACCGGGATGACCTCTTCGGCGTAGCTCTTGATGGAGGCCCAGCTCACTCCGTTGGGTTCGTTGGCGATCTCGTAGAGCACGTTGGTCTTGCTGGCGTGGCGCTGGGCGATTTCCGCGAAGAAGGTCTTGGCCCGGTCCAGGTTGTAGTGGGGATCGCCCGGGGTGAGGATGTGCCAGTCCACGATCACGTACAGGCCGCGCGCCGTGGCCATGTCGATGAGCTGGTGCATCCGGTCGGTGAAGCCGCGCGGGTTGGTCTCGTAGCCGTCTTCCTGGATGTACATGGACAGGCGGATGATGTCGGCCTTCCAGTCGTAGGCCAGGGCGTCCAGCGAGCTGTCGGTCAGGCAGTGGTCGAACCACTGGATGCCGTGGGTGCTCATGCCGCGCAGTTGGACCGGGTTGCCGTGCTCGTCGCAGAGCTGGGTGCCGCAGACCTGGACTTTGCCGTACCGCTCGACCGGGGTGCCGGTGCCGGGCTGCGTGCCGGGGTCGGGGGAGGGGGTTCCGGGACCGCCGGGGCCGCCCGGCTCGGAGCCTTCGTCGCAGGGGGCGCCGTTGATGGTGCAGTGGGTGGGTTCGCCGCTGCCGGAAGCGATGAAGCCGAAGGAGGCGGTGCCTCCGGGCGGGATGGTGCTGTTCCAGGAAACCCCGGTGAAGGTGTGGGAGTTGCCGCTGCTGGTGTGCTGGGCGTTCCACACCTGGGCCACTGTAGTGCCGCCGGGCAGGGTGAGGACGACCTCCCACTGGGAGACGGTGCTCGAGGTGTCGTTGCGGACGGTGACGGACGCGGAGTAGCCGTTGTCCCACGAGGATTCTTTGGTGACTGTGGCGGTGAGACCGGCGGCCTGCGCGACTCCGGGGGAGAGGAGCGCGATCAGCAGGGCGAGGGCCGCGGTCACCGCGACAGCGACCGGAGGGCCGCCCTTCCGGGCGGCGGGGGATTTCGCCATGGTTCCTCCAAGGGGAGAGGGGAGGAAGAGCGCTATGGGAGCGCTCCCATATAGGGATGCGCATTCCGCGACAGAATCGGGGAAGGAGGAATGCGCCGTTCTCGTTATGTAGTGAGACCGTAGCACAAAGTCAAGAGCAATAAGTGATCTAGGTCACTCAAAGAAGGAGGGGTGCTGGATGAGGTGAAGTTCCGGGAGCATGGGAGGAACCCCGACGCCTGGCCAGTGCGGCCCAAGGGAGGACGACCGGCGATGCACGACACCTGGACCGCTATCGACTTCGAGACCGCCAACCGCAACCAGGGCAGCGTGTGCGCGGTGGGACTCGTGCGAGTCACCGACGGGCGGATCGTCGACCGCTACACCACCCTGGTCCGTCCCCCGGCCCCCGTCGACCACTTCGAGCAGGACAACATCGCGGTCCACGGGATCACCCCCGAGCACGTCGCCGACGCCCCCGCTTGGCCGCAGGTCCACACGACCATCCTGGAATTCGCCGCGGGCAGCCCGTTCGTCGCGCACAACGCAGTGTTCGACATGGGCGTGATCCGCGCTGCCTGCGCGCACGCCGGCCTCCCCGAGCCCTCGCTCCACTACGCGTGCTCCTTGGACATCGCCCGGCGGACGTGGCCCGCCCTGCGGAACCACCGGCTGCCCACGGTCTGCCGCACGATCGGCTACGACCTGCGCCGCCACCACACCGCGGACGCCGACGCGGAAGCCGCCGCCCACGTCGTGCTCGCCGCACTCCGGCACCACGGGGCCGCCACCCTGGTCGAACTGTGCCAGCGGCTCCGCCGTCCGCTGCGGCGCACCCCCGCGCGTCCGGCACCGCAGCACTGCGCCCCGCAACCGCTGTGGTCCGAGGCCGGATTCAGCGAATAACCGGCGAAGGCCAGGGACCGAGACCATGCCCACCCCACTGCCGCCGCACCCGGCCGGGGGAAGAGTGCCGTGGCGGACAGCGGTACTCCGGACAACGACGGACCGTGCTCCTGTGCGCTCAGTACCTCCGGAAAACGTCCCACCGTCCGCCGAACTGACACGGTGGCTTCGGGGATCTCATCGACGCGTGTCCACTTGCTGGTCAAGCGGCCTGCAGACCACACCCCGCCGCACGGTTGCCGCGGGCTACAGGTCGGACGGGCGGCAGCGGAACACCTGGAGCCGGCGTCCGTCGTAGTACTTGTCGGTTTCGCCGACCCACTCCATACCGATACGGCGTGCCGTGGCGATGGCGCGCTTGTTCTCCGCCCGGGCGACCGCAAACACTTCTTCCAGTCCTTGCTTGAACGCCCACCGGATCAGGGCTCGGCTCGCCTCCGTGGCGTAGCCCTGCCCCCACACGTCGGGGCGCAACTGCCAGTTGAGCTCGAAGTCTTCCTCGAACGGGGGCATCAGCCGCAAGGAGAGGCCCCCGATGACCTCCCCGTCTTCTGTGCGTACCACCGCCCACCGCCCAGCCGGAGGTACCAGGTTCGGCTGCGCCTCGACCCATGCTTCCAGGACCGAGCGCATCGCGGAGACGTCGTCGACCGCTCCCGTGCTGATCCACCGCGCTACTTCAGAGGAGCCGTAGATCTTGTAGGCGGCCTCGACATCGTCGAGGCTCCAGTCTCTGATCAGGAGACGCTCAGTGCGCAGGGGTGGTGTCATGGAACTCATAGGCAGCGATATACCCGATTGGTCCATACCTGTCACATAAGGTTTTCTCAGATTTGACAGGGCTATGGGCCTTTGTCCCGGGCGAACTCTGGCCAGCGCTCGTGGACGAGGGCCTGCACCTGCCGGTCGAGCGCGGGGGCGCCCCGGCGGTTGTCGACGGCCACGTGAGGCGCTGCGGGCGGCTCGGTGGGGCGGACCCGTGCGGTGAACGCGGCGAAGTCCGCGAGCTTTCCCGCATCCTGGGCCCGGCCGCGGGCGATGAGGCGTTCGCGCAGGGTCTCCGCGTCGCTGCGCACCCACACCACGTGCACGGGTGCTCCGCCCAGTTCCGCTACCCAGGCGCGCCACCGGGACAGGTCGCGGATCTGCTGGGTGAACGGGGCGTCCAACAGGACGGGGCAGCCCGCGGCGCGGATCTGCCGCGCCGCCGCGGTCATCCCCCCGTACTCGTGCGGTTTGATGTGCGCGTCGTACCAGGGGCCTTCGCGCTCCCCGTGGGGGCGGCCGTGCGCGCTGAGCAGCGCGGCCACACAGCCGCTGTACAGCGTGTCTTTGTCGAGCAGGGCGGGGACCGGGAAGAGGTGGCGCAGCAGCAGGTCCGCCACGGTGGACTTTCCTGCGCCAGGGGCTCCCGCCACGACCCACACGGGGGCCGGGCACTGCAGGGACGGTGATCGGCTCACCCGTCCAGTGTGGCGTGCCGCAGGCCGTCCTTCCCCGCGGGTCCCGCGCATGCGGCGCGGGGTTCTGGGAAAGTGTCCACCCCACACGGGACCGCCGCTGAAGAGGAGGCACATATGCGCGCCGCACGGTGGGCGGAACGCCGCCGACATTCCATGGACCGGCCGGGAACCTCTGAGGCGTCCTGGCGGGGATGGCCCGCCCTGCGGGAGTTTCCCGCGGTGCACCTGGCGGGGATCACGAGCGCGGTCGTCATCGCCGCGCACCCCGGGGATGCGGTCCTGTCGGTCGGGGGGACGATTTCCATGCTGGCTGCTTCCGGGGCCCGCGTCCGGATGGTCTCTGCCAGCACGGGGGACGTGGCAGACTCGGGAAAACGCGGCACCCCGTGGGAGTGGTGGGGCGAGGTGCGGCATGCCTTGCAGATGCTGGGCGCTGACGGGGTCGAGATCGTCCAGTTGCGGGACTCCGACGGTCACGGCGGTGGCGGGGGCGAACCGCAGGCGGAGACGCTGACCCGGCTGTGTGCGGGCTTCGACCTGTGCCTGGCCCCGTGGGAGGGGGACCGGAATCCCGCCACCGAGCCGGTGGCCCGGGCCGCCCGGCAGGCCGCCGCTGCCTTGGACATCCCGGTCCTGGGCTGCCCGGTCTGGTTGTGGCATTGGGCGCACCCCGAAGATCCCCGGGTGCCGTGGGAGCGGATGAACCGCATCGTCTTGTCCGAGGAGATCCGGCGGCTCAAAGTCGACGCGATTGCCTGCCTGAACGTGTGGGGCGGCACGAGCCGGGTCGCAGCTGACGGGATGACCCTGACCACGGAGAAGGTGGCGCACTTCATCCGGGATGCCGAGCTGGTCTTCCGGTAGCCCGCGGTGCGGCGCGGGCGGCAGTCCGGTTCAGCGGCGGGCGACGCCCAGCAGGTGGTGGAGGACGAGGTCCTCGTAGACGTCCCCGAGCTGCTGGGGGGTCATGCTGGAGGGGTCGTACCAGTTCAGGGTGGAATCCAGGGTGTCGAGGACGGTTGTCGCGGTCACGGGCTCCCCGGAGCCGTCTGCAGGGGTGAACACGCCGTCGGTCCGGCCCTGGTCGATGATGCGGGCGATCCGGTCGTGGTAGGCACGCAGTAGCAGGGAGAGCTCCCGGTAGCGGGGCGGGGAGACCGCCCGCAGGGTGCGCAGCAGGGACCTGCGCAGGGTCAGTTCGACCCGGTAGCGGCAACTGTGCTCGATGTGGCGGCGGACGAGGCGGCGCATCTGCTCTACCGGGGATGCGGGGGCCGTGTTGGCGGGCTCGGCTGCGGTGAGCAGGCGGACCCGGTCCACGACGAGCCGGTAGACCAGGTCGAGCCGCGTGGGGAAGACCCGGCGGAGGTCGTCCGGGTCGACGCCGGCTGCGGCGGCGACGGCGTCCAAGCTGACCCCGGTAGTGCCGTGGCGGGAGAAGAGCTGGACGGCGGTGTCGAGGACGTGGAGAACGAACGGTGCGTCCGGTGCGGCGAGATCAGTGGTCGTCATGATCGCTCACCCGGGCCCGGCGCAGGAGCGGGCTGCGTGGGCCAGTGTTGTGCGGGGGAACCTCCTGTGGGGAGGGGAGTTCGGGTGCAAACTGAGGAGAGGATAGCGCCGCCCGTGTGAGGAAGACGTGAGTTTTCCTCTCCCCCGGAGCAAGGGTGTTCCTCCTCACCCCTTCCGCCCGGGAGCGACCGGCGAATCGGTGGGATATCCCCCGGGGAGGCTTTTCACTCCCGACCCAATGTCCTGCTTTCCTGCCCCTTCCTCAGCGGACGCCTCCGGTGTGGCCGGGGGAACTGGGCGGGAGGGAGGGGCGTTGCCGGAAGAGAGAACTGCTAAGAAAGATATGCGCGTCCCACAGTGCACCCCCGCACCGAACAGAATCGAACGAGGCCAGAAGATGATCCCCGATCAGCGTCGCGAACACATCCTCAAACTGCTGCAGGAACGCAACGTCCTCAGCATCAGTGAGCTCACGTCGATGCTGTCCGTCTCCCACATGACGGTGCGCAGGGATATCCAGGCGCTGGAGAACGAGGGCAAGGTCCTCTCCGTGACTGGGGGCGTCCGCCTGGCCGCACGTCTGAAGAGCGAACCCTCCTATCTGGCCAAGGCCCAGCTCGAGGTCCCGGCCAAACGCGCCATCGCCCGAGCCGCCGCCGAGCTCGTCCGGGAGAATTTCACGATCTTCTTGGATGCGGGGACGACCACGCTCCAGATGGTGCCGCTGCTGACCGACAAGGCAGGGCTGACCGTGGTGACCAACGACTTCAACGTGGTCGGCCACCTGATGGAGTACCCCAATATTGAACTGATCCACACCGGGGGTGTGGTGTCGCACGCGGACCATTCCTCGGTCGGCCAGTTCACCGCCGAGTTCCTCCGCCGGGTCAACGTGGATATCGCGTTCATCGCGAGCAGCTCGTGGGATGTGGAACGCGGTTCCACGACGCCGTCGGAGGCCAAGGTGGTGGCCAAGCAGGAGCTGCTGCGGGTGGCGTCCAAGAGTGTGCTGACGGTGGACAGCACCAAGTACGGCAAGTTCGGTACGTTCACGGTCGCCCGGCTGGAAGAGTTCGACCTCATCATCACGGACGACCGCCTGCCCGCCAACGCGGTGCAGCAGATGCGGGAGCGGGATATCCGCCTGCAGCTCGTCCCGTTGAACTGAGCCGCCTGCGGGTTAGCCCGCGGGCGGGTCCGGGCAGCACAGCTCCAACTGGATGCCGTCGGGGTCTTCGAACATCAGCAGCGGCCCGTGGTCGCCGTGGAGGATCGGGGTGTGCTCCACTTCGAGCGCGTCCAGCCGCTTCTCCCACTCTTCGAGGTCGTCGGGGGAGGAGACGGCGAAGGCGAGGTGGTCCATCCCGGCGTGCCGGGGGTCGAAACGGGCGTTGAAGTGGTCGGTGTGCTGGGTGAGGCAGAGCACCAGGCCGTTGGGGTGGCGGCAGAAGGTGCGTCGCCAGTGCGGGCCGTCCTCGGTCTTGTATTCGTGGAATCCGAGGACGTCGCGGTAGAACTCGACGCTGGTGTCGCGGTTGCGCACGGACAGGGTGATGTGCGCGATTCCCGCCAGACTCGACACGGGCACCCCTTTACGGCGGTGGAGTGGTCGCCGCGCAAGCGTGGAGAACAGGGTAGACACAAGCGTCCAGGGTACGCCTCTGCTTCGGGGAAACGGAACAGGACCAGGGGCAATGGTGGAAAATGTGCCGCACCTGTGCTACCGGAACGTTTCTGAACACCAGGGGCGGCTGCTCCTGCCTGGCCAGAGGCATGGGGACGGCAGGAGGTCCCGGACGCGGGGGAACACTCCTCCGGTGACGGTAGAGACCTAGGGCCGTTGCTAACCTCACCTTTAGTGAACCGGTTCATTGAGCCAGCGCGGGGAGACAGGATGAGGCGTCCGACGATCGTGGATATCGCCAAGGCCGCAGGCGTTTCCAAAGGAGCGGTCTCCTACGCGCTGAATGGTCGGCCTGGAGTCTCGGACGCCACGCGGCGCCGCATCCTGGACATCGCCGAGCAGTTGGGCTGGGCGCCGAGCAGTGCGGCGCGTTCCCTGTCGGACGGTCGGGCCTGGGCGATCGGCATGGTGGTGGACCGTCCGGCCAAGACGCTGGCCGCCGAGCCGTTCTTCATGCAGTTGATCGGGGGGATCCAGCTCGAACTCGACGGCAGCCCGTTCTCTTTGTTGATGCGCTCTGCCGAGGACCGGGACGTGGAGACGGCCACGTACCAGCGCTGGCATGCGGAGCGCCGGGTCGACGGGGTGCTGCTGGTGGATTTGCGCCGTGACGACCCTCGACTGCCGTTTGTGAAGGAGCTGGGGCTGCCCGCGGTCGTGGTCGGCGGTCCCGAGCACACCCAGGGCCTGCCGTGCGCGTGGACGGACGACGCGGAAGCCATGGGGGAAGTGATCCGGTATTTGGCCGATTTGGGCCACCGGAGGATTGTCCGGGTGGCGGGTCCGGCGGAGTTCGTGCACACCGAAGTTCGGTCGCAGGCATTCGCCAAAGTGGCGCGCGAAGTGGGGTTGACTCGGGCAGAGATCGTTCACGCGGACTATGTGGAATCCCGCGCCGCGGATATTACTCGCGAGTTGCTTTCTGCGGAGAACCCGCCGAGCGCACTTGTTTTTGACAACGATTTGATGGCAGTGGCGGCGTTGGGCGCGGCGCAGGAGATGGGGGTCCCTGTTCCGGAGCGGCTGTCGATCGTGGCCTGGGACGATTCCCGGATCTGCCAGGTCATCCGCCCTGCGCTGACTGCGGTGGGGCGCGAGGTCACCCAGCACGGGAGAATTGCCGCGTCTTTGCTGATGGAAGTGATTGAAGGGCGTACTCCCCGTTCCCGGCAGACTCCGCCGAGCCGGCTCATCCCGCGGGCAAGTACGGGCCCCGCTGCATTCTGATCACTTCTTGACCTCCGCTTGACCAAGGTGAAGTAAGTTCGTTGTAATCCAGTCAGGTGTGTACGGTGCGGTGGGCGGGTTTGCTGTGCAAACAGCACGTCCCGCGTAAACCGGTTTAGTTTTCATAACACAGTCTTGACGCTAAACCGGTTTATTGATGTTCTTTCGTTCACTCCCGTCTGTGATCTGTGTGGCGGAACGGGCGGGAGGGGAGAGCAACAGCCGCATCTGCTGGCAAAAACCCGCGTGACCAGACGAAAGGCTACGGGGGGCCTTCGTTTGGGAACGCTCCCAAACAACTGTTGCCGGGCCACGCGTCGGTAACAGATGGAGGAGAGAAGAAGAACGATGCGAAACCGCTACAGGTTTCTGATCCCCCTCGCACTGGTCAGCTTGCTGGCCACATCCTGCGGGGGTGACACAGAGGGCGACGGTGGAGCGACAGGGGACTACCCCCGTGCGGAGACCCTCTACACCGGTGGTACCCAGTGGGGGCCGCCGAGCACGTGGAACCCGCTCGACACGGGTAACTACGCCACCGGAACGGTGGGTCTGGTCTACGAGACCCTGTTCCTCTACGAGCCGCAGACTGGAGAATACATCCCCTGGCTTGCGGAGAGCGGCGAGTGGGTCGACGACAAGACCTACGAGCTGAAGCTCCGCCAGGGCGTCAAGTGGAGCGACGGCGAAGACTTCACCGCCGACGACGTGGTCTTCACCGTCGAGATCGGCAAGTACGAGGGCTCCTCCTACCACTCGCTGTGGGAGTGGCTCGAGAGCGCTGAGGCCGTCGACGACTACACGGTCAAGTTCACCTTCTCCAAGGCCAACTACGCGCAGTGGGCCAACTGGCTGTACTTCAACGCCATTGTGCCCGAACACATCTGGTCGGAGCGCTCCGAGGAGGAGATCCTCACCGGCGCCAACGAGGACCCCGTCGGCACCGGCCCGTACCTCTACGAGACCCACGACCAGGACCGCCAGGTCTGGAAGAAGAACGAGGACTGGTGGGCCACTGAGGCGCTCGGCCACGAGGTCAAGCCCACGTACATCGTCGACGTGGTCAACACCAGCAACGAGGCCGCGCTGAGCCAGGTGCTCCAGGGCAACATCGACATCAACAACAACTTCCTGCCCGGTATCGCGCAGCTCGTCCAGGGCGGCTACCAGGTCCAGACCTACTTCCCTGAAGAGCCCTACATGCTCGCGGCCAACACCGCGTGGCTGGTGCCCAACACCACCAAGAAGCCGATGGACGACCCTGAGTTCCGCAAGGCGCTCTCGGCCTCCATCGACATGGACGAGATCGTCAACAACGTCTACGGCGGCCTGGTCACCGAGGCCGACCCCACCGGTCTGCTCCCTGTCTGGGACGACTACATCGACACCGAGGTGGTCGAGAAGCACGCCACCCCGCGTGACCCGAAGGTCGCCAAGAAGATCCTTGAGGAAGCCGGCTACGAGGACACCGACAACGACGGCTTCGTCGAGACCCCTGACGGTGAGCCGATCGATCTGACCCTCATCGTTCCCAGCGGCTGGACCGACTGGATGGAGGCCGCCCGGGTCATCAGCGAGAGCGCGAGCGAAGTCGGTATCAAGGTCACCACTGACTTCCCCGAGTTCAACGCCCTGGTGGACCAGCGCAACAGCGGCGAGTTCGACCTGGTGATCAACAACGAGCGCCAGATCAGCAACACGCCGTGGACCTACTACGACTACATCTTCCGCCTCCCGGTCCAGGACCAGCAGACTACGGTCAACTTCGGCCGCTACGAGAACGAAGAGGCCTGGGAGCTGGTGGGTGAACTCGACGGCATCCCGGTTGAGGACACCGAGAAGATCCGCGAGGTGGCGGGCAAGATCCAGAAGATCCAGCTCGAGGAGATGCCGGTCATCCCGCTCTGGTACAACGGCCTGTGGGCGCAGTACAACAACTCGGTGTGGACCAACTGGCCCTCCAGCGAGTCCGACAACAACTACCTGCCCTCGACCTGGCGCGGCTACTTCCAGCTCGGCAGCATCCTGATGCTGACCGAACTGGAGCCCGCCTCGGAGGAAGAGTAGGCAGCGAGTTTCGAGAAGTGGTCTTCCGGTGATTAGCCCCCGTCCCGCCGCCCGCTCCCGGGGAGTGGAGCGGCGAGACGGGGCCCCGTATGGCCACCGAGCCCAGGAGGGCCCGTTGCGTAAATACTTCGGCCGCAAGATTTTTGTCTACGCGCTGACCTTCTTTGCAGCAGTCACCATCAACTGGATGATCCCGCGGCTGATGCCCGGTGACCCCATCAAGAGCCGGCTCGCCCGTGCTTCGCTCAACGACGCTGGCGCAGCGGAAGCGTTGTACGGGTACTTCAACAAGATGTTCGGCCTGGACCTGCCGCTCTGGCAGCAGTACCTCAACTTCTGGGTCTCGCTGTTCCAGGGCGACCTGGGGATTAGCATCTGGAACTTCCCCACGCCTGTTATTGACCTGATTTTGGGAGCGGTCCCATACAGTCTGGGACTCCTGCTGCCCTCGATTATCCTGAGCTGGCTCGTCGGCAACTGGTTCGGCGCCTACGCCGCGCGGAGCAAGTGGCTGGACAACACGATCCTGCCCATCGGCTACATCCTCACCGCTACTCCCTACATGTGGCTGGCGCTCCTGCTGGCCTGGAGCCTCGGCATCGTCGCGGGCCTGTTCCCCGCCGCAGGATCGTACGGCCTCTCCCTCCAGCCTGCGTTCACTTGGACGTTCATCTCCAGCCTGCTGGAGCACTGGTTCCTGCCGTTCCTGTCGCTGTTCCTGGTCGCCCTGGGCGGCTGGGCCATCGGCATGCGGAACATGATCATCTACGAGCTGGAGTCCGAGTACTCCAACTACCTGCAGGCGCTGGGCGCGCCGCGTCGCTTGATCCGCAAGTACGCTTTCCGTAACGCCATGCTGCCCCAGCTCACCGGCCTGGCCGTGCAGTTGGGCACGGTGGTCGCGGGCGCGCTGCTCACCGAAATCGTCTTCTCCTACCAGGGCCTGGGCTACCTGATCCTGCAGGCGATCCAGAACCAGGACTTCTTCCTGCTGCAGGGAACCTTCCTGTTCATCGTCATCGGCGTACTGATCGCTAACTTCATCATCGACATCGTCTACGCCCTGGTCGACCCGCGTGTCCGCGTCCAGATGCAGGGAGGAGCCAAATGACAGCCGCGCAGCCGCTGCCCGACCCGACCACGGCTCCGGAAGAGCCGGCGGTCGCCACACCGAAGGCGCCCCGGCTGGAAGCCCTCTACTTCGCACTGCGCAATCCCAAGCTGGTCGTCGGCCTGTCGATTGTGCTCCTGTTCCTGCTGGTGGGCCTGGTCGTCCCGCCGTTCTTGGAGCACACCCCCGGCGAGCGGTACGCGCCTCCGCTGCTGCCGCCGTCGGCAGAGCACTGGTTCGGGACGACGCAGTTCGGCCAGGACCTCTTCACCCAGTTCGTCTACGGCATCCGCTCGACGTTCCTCGTCGGCTTCCTCGGCGGCGGGATCGCAGCCGTCATCGGCATGACGATCGGCTTCGTCGCCGGATACAAGGGCGGCTGGATCGACGAGGTCCTCAACATGCTGACCAACGTCGTCCTGGTCCTGCCCACCCTGGCGGTGCTGTTCATCATCGCCGCCTACGTGGACTCCTATGGCGTGGTGACGCAGTCCTTCTTCATCGGCATGACCTCCTGGCCGTGGGCTGCGCGTGCGGTCCGCTCCCAGGCGCTGTCGCTGAGCTCGCGCGACTTCGTCGACCTGGCCCGCCTGAGCGGTGTCCGGCCATGGAAGATCATCGTCCGCGACATCGCGCCGAACATGAGTTCCTACCTGTTCATGACGTTCATCCTGCTCTTCGGCGGCGCTGTGCTGGCCGCCGCAGGACTGGACTTCGTGGGACTGGGCCCGAACGACGGCATGTCGCTGGGGCTGATCATGCACCAGGCCGTCAAGTGGGGCGCCCTGCAGTTGGGCGTGTGGTGGTGGTTCGTGCCTCCGGGCCTGGGCATCACCGCGATTGTCGGCTCGATGTACGTCATGAACGTGGGGCTGGACGAGGTCTTCAACCCCAAGCTGAGGGAGATGTAGCAGGTGACCCTCGAAGTCTCGGACCTGCGGGTCTACTATCGCACCTTGCGTGGTGACGTCCGCGCTCTCGACGGTCCCACGTTCACTGTCGCCGACGGCGAGATCATGGGACTGGCGGGAGAGTCAGGCAGCGGCAAGTCCACACTCAGCAAGAGCCTGATCCGGCTGGACGGGCGGATGCGCTACATCGGCGGCAGCGTCACCCTCGACGGCGACGAGATGCCGATCTGGGATGACCGGGCCATGGACGAGTTCCGCTACAAGCGGGTCTCGATCATCCCGCAGTACGCGATGAGCGCGATGAACCCGACCCGCAAGATCGGCAAGATGATCGCCGAGCTGCTGGAGTCGCGGGGGGTGCGGTTCCGGGACGTCCGCGACGAGCTGCACCGCCGTCTGGAGCTGGTGGAGCTGGAGCGGGACGTGCTGGACCGCTACCCGCTGGAGCTGTCGGGTGGGATGAAGCAGCGCACGGTCATGGTGATCTCGACGCTGCTCAACCCGTCGCTGCTGATCGCCGACGAGGTGACGTCGGCGCTGGACGTCTCCACCCAGCGGGCTGTCGCTGAAACCCTGGTGGAGTTCCGCGACCGCGAGTTCGTCAAGAGCATGATCGTCGTGACGCACGACATCTCGCTGGTGTACCAGATCGCGGACACCATCATGGTGATGTACGGCGGACGGCTTGCGGAGAAGGCGTCCGCCAAGACCATCATCGAGATGCCCAAGCATCCTTACACCAAGATGCTGCTGGACTCGCTTCCCGAGGTGGGCGTCAAGTACGAGGACAAGCGGTTGAGCGGTATTCCGGGGAGCCCGCCCGGTCTCCTCAATCCCCCGCAGGGGTGTCGCTTCCGGGATCGCTGCCCGCTGGCCGACAAGCAGTGTCTGGAGCAGCCGCCGTTCGTGGAAGTGGAAAGCGACCACCACGTCGCCTGTTGGAAGGCCGAGTGATCAGATGCTGAAATTCGACCGGGTCACCAAGGTCTACAAGGTGGGCGCCTTCGGCGGGGGAGAGTTCACTGCAGTCCGGGACGCCAGCTTCGAGGTGCGTCCCGGCGAGGTAGTGTCCCTGATCGGTGAGAGCGGCAGCGGCAAGAGCACTCTCGGCAAGATGGCGCTGCGGATCGCGTCGGTGAGCAAGGGGAAGATCACCTGCGACGGCATCGACGTGTCCACGCTGCGCGGGCACCGGGCGCTGAAGGACTACTACCGCAAGGTGCAGGGCGTCTTCCAGGACCCTTTCAGCAGCTACAACCCGATTTTCAAGGCCGACCGGGTCTTCTCGATGATCCGTGAGGAGTACTACCCGGAGGTCTCCCAGAGCGAGTGGCAGGACAGGGTGGCCGAGGCGCTGAAGGTGGTGCGGCTCGACCCGAACCAGGTGTTGGGCAAGTACCCGCACCAGCTCAGCGGCGGCCAGTTGCAGCGCATGCTCCTCGCCCGGGCGCTGCTGCTGGACATCGACTATCTGGTGGCCGACGAGGTGATCAGCATGTTGGACGCTTCGACGCGGATCGACGTGCTCAACCTGTTGGCCGACCTGAAGGCGCGGGGGATGGGCATCCTGTTCGTCACCCACGACTTGGCGCTGGGCAACTACATCAGCGACCAGACGGTCATCCTCTACAAGGGTGAGATCGTGGAGCGCGGGGTCACCGAGAAGGTGTTCAGCGATCCGCGCCACCCCTACACGAAGAAGCTGTTCGCCTCGGTGCCGCAGTTCCACAAGAAGTGGGAGGAGGTCGAGGCCGAGCTCCGTGCCAAGGAGGCCGCCGATACCTCCACGCATCCCTACCACCTTGAGGAGGGCCAGGAGGTCCCCAGCGAGCTGGTGCAGGTCTCCGAGGGGCACTACGTGCAGCCTTTCCACCGTCGGGCCGCGGTGTAGTCCCTAGTTCGCCGTCGAGCCGGCCAGCGGCTGGCTGAGAGTCGCTGACCGGCTCTTCGGCGTGCCTGAAAACGGGAGAACGGCTTTTATTGGCAATTTACTGAACCGCTTAATTTTCCTCTCAGCCTCTTGACACTGAACCGGTTTACTAGTCTCATGGGGAACGCGGCGGAACACCGACGACCGTCGTAAGAGTCGGGTGCGACCCGGCACCGGGTTACGCCCCCTCCCTCCTCCAGGCGCCCGGGTCGCACCCTTGAAGTGCAACACCGCTTCACCTGTGGAGACGCCATGGCAGTGCGCATCGAACTGCGCGAGAACTGGGTCCTCCGTGCGGACGATCCCGCCGAGGTTCCAGTGGAGATCGGCCCTGCGGGGATACCGGCGACCGTGCCGGGATGCGTGCACACCGACCTCATGGCGGCGAACCTCATTCCCGACCCTTACCAAGGTCGCAACGAGACCGAGCTCGGCTGGATCGGCCGCACCCAGTGGAGCTACACGACCACCTTCGACGCCACCGCACTGGCTGAGGCAGAACGGATCGACCTGGAATGCGCCGGACTGGACACCGTGGCCACGGTGTTCCTCAACGGTACGGAAGTCGGCCAGAGCCGCAATATGCACCGCTCCTACCGTTTCGACCTGCGCCGGGCGCTCCGAGACGGCACTAACGAACTGAGGGTCGAGTTCGCCTCCCCCTACAGCTACGCCACGGCGCTCCGCGACAAGCTCGGGGACCGGCCCAACGCCTACCCCGAGCCGTTCCAGTTCATCCGCAAGATGGCCTGCAACTTCGGCTGGGACTGGGGCCCCACCCTCGTCACCTCGGGGATCTGGCGGTCGATCCACGTGCACGCGTGGCACACGGCCCGCCTAGCCCAGGTCGTCCCCCTGATCACCGTGGCCCGCACCCACGACGGCAGCCTGGAGGGCCGCGTCCTGGTGCGGGTGGAGGTGGAGCGGAGCGAGCACGGGGAGGACACCGAGCTGGTCGTGCGCGTCCGGATCGCCGACCGGGAGCAGTCAATCGCCGTCCCCGCCGGGGTGTGCCGTACCGAACTGGAGGTCACCGTCCCCGACCCCGACCTCTGGTGGCCCCGCGGCTACGGTGACCAGCCGCTCTACGACCTGCGCGTCGATCTGGCCGCTCACGGGGAGGAACTGGACACCTGGCAGCGCCGGATCGGGTTCCGCACGGTCGAGCTCGACACCGGTGTCGACGAGGACGGCCGCCGGTTCACCATCGTCGTCAACGGGGTGCCCGTCCTCGTCAAGGGCGCCAACTGGATTCCCGACGACTGTTTTGTGAGCCGGGTGGGGCGCGACCGCTACGCCGCGCGGATCGACCAGGCGGTCGCGGCCAACATGAACCTGCTGCGGGTGTGGGGCGGCGGCCGCTACGAGAGCGAGGACTTCTACGAGCTGTGCGACGAGCGCGGCATCCTCGTCTGGCAGGACTTCCTGTTCGCCTGCGCCGCCTACCCCGAGGAGCCGCCGATCACTGAAGAGGTCGAGGCCGAGGCCCGCGAAGTGGTGGCCCGGCTCGCCCCCTACCCCAGCCTGGTGCTGTGGAACGGCAACAACGAGAACATCTGGGGCTACTGGGACTGGGGCTGGAAGGAGGAGCTGGCGGGCCGGAGCTGGGGCGAAGGCTACTACCTGGAGCTGCTGCCGCGGATCGTCGCCGAGGTCGACCCTACGCGCCCCTACTGGCCGGGCAGCCCGTACTCCGGGGTGCCGGACATCCACCCCAACGACCCGCGGTACGCCTCCATCCACATCTGGGACGTGTGGAACGAGGTGGACTACACCGCCTACCGCAACTACCGGCCCCGGTTCGTGGCCGAGTTCGGGTTCCAGGCCCCGCCCACCTACGCCACGCTGCGCTCCGCCCTGCCCGGAGAGGAGCTGCGACCGGATTCGCCGGGCATGCTGCACCACCAGAAGGCGGTCGACGGCAACGGCAAGCTCGCCCGCGGCCTGGCCCCGCACTTCGGCAACCCTGCCGACTTCGACGACTGGCACTATCTGACCCAGGTCAACCAGGCGCGCGCGATTACTCTGGGCATCGAGCACTTCCGCGCCCAGTGGCCCCGGTGCACGGGGAGCGTGGTCTGGCAGCTCAACGACTGCTGGCCGGTGACGTCGTGGTCGGCTGTGGACGGCGAAGGCCGGCGCAAACCGCTGTGGTACGCCCTGCGGGCGGTCTACGCCGAGCGGCTGGCCACGGTGCAGCCTGACGGCGACGGCCTGGTCCTCGTCGTGGCCAACGACAGCAACCGGGAGTGGACCGGGACCGCGCACCTGGCCCGGCGGGCCTTGGACGGCACGGTGCTGGCCGCGGCCGATGCCCCGTTCACTGTGCCTGCCCGCGGCGCCGTCCGGGTGCCGCTGCCCGCCGAGGTGGCGCGCCCCGGGGATGCGACCCGGGAATTGATTACCGCGGACACGGGGGCACGCCGAGCGTACTGGTTCTTCGCTGAGGACCGCGAGATCGCCTATCCGGCGCCGGAGTACGACACCCGTGTCGTGCCGCGTGGCGCGGACCTGTGCGTGACCGTGACGGCGCGGAGCCTGCTGCGCGACCTCTCCCTGTTCGCGGACCGCCTCGATCCGGGGGCCGAGGCGGATGACATGCTGGTCACCCTCCTGCCGGGAGAGTCGCACACGTTCACGGTGCGCGGCGGTGCCCACCTCGACCCTGCCCAGGTGGTCCAGCCGCCCGTGCTGCGCACCGTCAACGACGCGCTGCGCGCCGCGCAGGACAGCATCCCGGTCTGACCAGCCCAGACTCCGGTTCCGGATGGGGTGAGAAAGCGGGCTTTCCGGGACCGGACGGCGGTACGTGGTGGGGCAAGCACCGCGTGCCGCCACCCATGCTGGCCCGGCGGGTGAGGGGTTCGCCTCACCCGCCGGACTCGGCGAGGACGGCGTACACCACGAGGGAGTCGGAGTAGTGGCCGCTAGCCGGGTCGAAGTCCCCGGCGCAGGTCACCAGGCGCAGCTCCGGGCGGTCGCTCGGCCCGTAGACCTGGTCGGTGGGGAAGTCTTCCTTGGGCACCTGTTCGACCCGGTCCACCACGAACACGGGCTGGGAGCCGTCGGCGCGCGCCACGTGGACGAGGTCGTCGGGACGTAGTTCGTTGAGGCGGGCGAAGACCGACGGCCCGCTCCGGGTGTCGAGGTGCCCGGTGAGCACGGCGGGCCCGGCTTCGCCCGGGGAGGCACCGAGCGCGTACCAGCCGACCAGGTTGGGGTCGTCCAGCGGCGGGTCTTCCAGCGTGCCGTCGGGGTTGAGCCCCAGTTCGGCGACGGGCGCGTCCACCCCGATCGACTCGATGGTCAACCGGACAGGAACTGACCGCTTCAGTGGTGTTTCCGGGGTGGCGGGACCGCCGCTGGCGAACGCGGCTGCCACGCCGAGGAGGACGGCCAGCAGGACGCCGACGCTACTTCGCTGCTGGGCGGCCACGGCGCACCCCCTGCCGTAGCGCGACTACGGCGGTAGCACCGAGCAGGAGGAGACCGGCGGCGAGCACGTCGAAGGGCGGGGTCGTGGTGGACGCCGGGCGGGCCAGTCCGCCGCCTCCCGCGTTCGGCGCGCCGCTGGGCGTGGGTGCCGGGGAGGGCGTGGTGTGCTGCGGTGCCGGGACCGCGGACCCGTCCGGGGCGGGCACGGTGACGCTGGCGTACTGCACGTGGCTGGAGTCGGCCGCCCCGCATTCGCCGCGGACCTGGTAGTCGCCGGGTTCCAAGTCGTCGGACAGGACGAACTCCTGTTCGGCCGCGGTCTCCCCGGCCAAGTCGACCCGGGTGGGCGCCGCGAACGCGGGCGAAGAGTACTCCACCCACTCGGCGCTGTCCGGGCAGGAGACCCGCACGAAGACCGTGGAGCCCGGGGCCGCTTTGGGCGGGAACACCGTGATGGCTTCATCGGCGGCCGCGGTCCCGGCCCCTCCGACCAGGACCGCGGCCGCTGTCCAACCGAGCGCGGTGCGTACGCGCATAACCCTCCCCCTCATGTCGCCAGCGCTGCAAGACCCATTGGAAACATCGCAGAGCGTCCCGGGAACACGACGGCCGCCGCTGGCCGGTTGCGGAGTTTTTGCCCGAACTTTCTCCGATATCGGTGGCGCATGGCGGAACGCGCACTTCGGTTCGGGGTGGGGAGGGCCGGGCCGATCCCGCAGGGGCGGAGTGGTGCGCCGCACCCCCGGTCCGGGCGTGTGGCGCGCGGGACGCCCGGGCTCGGCGGATAGATTCGCAAGGGGACGTCTCCGGCACGCCCCGAGGAGGGGACACGCGGTGGGAGGAGGGGCGCCGATGGCCCGACTGTTGTTCGAGTTGGCCGGGGAGTGGAAGCGGCTGGCCGGACCGGGGAGGGAAGCCGCCGCGGTGGGTGCGGAACTCCTGGCCCGGTGGGCGGAGCCGCACCGCCGCTACCACACGCTCGACCACCTCAAAGCGGTGCTGGCTGCGGTGGAGGTGCTCGCGGACGCCGCCCGGGACAGCACCCTGGTCCGGTATGCCGCCTGGTTCCACGACGCGGTGTACCGGGGGGAGCCTGGGGCGGACGAGGAGAACAGCGCGCAGTTGGCGGAGCTACTGCTGCCGTCGTGCGGGTTGAGCACGGAGCAGGTCGCCGAAGTGGCCCGCCTGGTGCGGGTGACCGCCGACCATTCCCCAGAGCCGGGGGACGCCAACGCGGAAGTGCTGTGCGACGCCGACTTGGCGATCCTGGCCGCAGAGGACGCAGAGTACACCGCCTACGCCGCGGCGGTACGCCAGGAGTACGCGCACGTGGGCGACGTGGAGTTCGCGCGGGGGCGGATCGCGGTGCTGCGCGACCTGCTGGCCTCTCCCCGCCTGTACCGCACTGAGCAGGGGTATGCCTGGTGGGAGGAGCGGGCCCGCGCCAATGTGGCGGCGGAGATCGCCCGGTTAACGGAGCAGGCGGCGGGGTTTGCGCCGTCGTAGCCCTGCGGCGTGGAGCCGTGCGACGAGCGTCCGGCTGGAGACGGCGATCGCGCCGAGTTCCAGGGCTTTGGCGTACAGCGTTTCAGGCACGTCGTAGTGGTCCCGGTCGAAGGCGCGCTCCGGGATGCCGAGCGCGCGGGCGAACGCGTGCAGTTCCGCGTATGACGAGTCGCTGACGAGGTGGGACCAGAGCAGGCCGCGCGGTCCCGGCCAGGCAGGGGGGTCGATCAGGACACTCACCGCACCAAGGCTACCGCTCAGCCTGCGGGCGGCTGACGGCCCGCCACGGGATGGGGGAGGACAGCACCATCGTGGAGGAGGGGCGGCCGTGGTCGGCGAGATCGTCGATCAACTGCTCGAAGTGCGCCATCGACGGGACGCCGACGAGGAGCACGCAGCAGGCGTCGCCGGTGACCCGGTAGAGCCGCAGGATCTCCGGGCGGGCCAGCGCGGCCTCGTCGCGCAGCAGGCATAGCGGCCCGTAGCAGCCCATTTGGACGAGGGCGACCACCGACAGCCCTACCGCGTCCAGGTCGACGTGCGCGTGGTAGCCGGTGATCACGCCGCGTTCTTCGAGGCGGCGCACCCGTTCGGCGACGGCCGGGGGCGACAGCGCCACCCGGCGGGACAGTTCGTTGTAGGACAGGCGCCCGTCGGCTTGCAGCTCGGTGAGGATCCGCCAGTCCACCGCATCCAGCATGGTTGACGATCATAAACCATAAGCAGAAAACGGTTTGCGAATGGCAGGAAAACGTCGTGATCGCCGTGGATTGCGCCTTCCTGGACGGGCGCGCGGCGGGCATCCTGGGAGCCCGGCAGGACAGGTGACGCGCAACCCTTCGGAGGTGATCCCCTCGTGTCCTCCTCCGCTGCCCTCGCCCGCGAGCAGCGCGCCGAGCGCAACCGCGGCCGCCCCACGCTCTCTTTCGACGGCGTCACCCCGTACGCCCACTACACCGCCGTCTCCACGCTGCTGTCGTTGCAGCGCCCCCGCACCGAGGAGCCCGCTGAGACCACGTTCCTCGTCGCCACACAGGTCATGGAGCTGCTGTTCGCGCTGATCCGGCACGAATGGGAGCAGGCCCGCGACGCGGTCGACGCCGATGACGTGCCCGCGGCCCTGGCCGCGCTGCGCCGCGGCCACAAGGCCCAGGACGTGCTGGCCGAGTCTTGGGAGCTGTTGGCTCCCATGACTCCCACCGAGTTCAACCGGTTTCGCGACCAGTTGGGTGAGGCGTCGGGCTTCCAGTCGTACGGCTACCGCCATCTGGAGTTCCTGCTCGGCAACAAGTCGGCGGCCATGATCCGCCCGCACCGTGCCGATCCGCACGTCAGCGCGGAGCTGGAGCGGGCCCTCGCCGAGCCGAGCCTGTACGACGCGGTGCTGCGCCTGCTGCACCGCCGCGGTTTCCCGGTGCCCGCCGAGCGGGTGGAACGCGACTGGACCCAGCCGGCGGAGCCCCATCCGCAGGTGGTGCGGGTCTGGGAGCTGGTCTACGCCGACGACAGGCCCGATAACGAGCTGCTCGCGTTGGCGGAGGCGCTGCTGGACACCGCGGAGCGGGTGACCCTGTGGCGGCACCGCCATGCGATGGCGGTGAAGCGCACGATGGGCGCCAAAGCGGGCACCGGCGGCTCGTCTGGTTTGCAATGGTTGATGAGAAATGTCCAAAAGGATGTGTTTCCGGAGCTCTGGCAGCTGCGGACCCAGCTCTAAGCCCGGGCCCATCCTTCGGTGAAGGTAAGGAGCCGACCACTGTGACCATCCCCCTCACCCGCGAGGACTGCGCTGCACGGGACGCCGCCGACCCCCTGGCCCCGTTCCGCGACGAGTTCGTGCTGCCGGACGGCGTCATCTACCTCGACGGCAATTCGCTGGGCGCCCTGCCCCGGGCCACGCCTGCCCGGGTCGCACGCCTGGTGGAGCACGAGTGGGGCCAGCGGCTCATCGCCAGTTGGAACGAGGCGGGCTGGTGGGACAAGCCCCGCACCCTCGGCGCTCTGCTTGCCCCGCTGCTGGGGGCGGAGGCCGACGAAGTGGTGGTGGGGGACGGCACCTCGGTCAACCTCTTCAAGACCGTGGCGGCGGCGCTGTGGCTGCGGCCGGACCGCCGTGTCGTGGTGGCGGAGGCCGGGAACTTCCCCACCGACGGGTACATCGCCCAGGGGGTGGTGGACCTGGTGGACGGGGCCAGCCTCCGCATGGTGGACGTGGACGACCCCGCCGCCTTGGCCGCGGCCTTGGAGCCCGGGGATGTGGCTGTGGTGCTGCTCAGCCACGTGGACTACCGCACCGGCATCCTGCGCGACATGGCGGCGGTCACCGAGATGGTCCACGCGCACGGCGCCCTGGTGGTGTGGGACGTGTGCCACAGTGTGGGCGCGGTGCCGCTCGCGCTCGCGCAGACGGGTGTGGACTTCGCCGTGGGCTGCACCTACAAGTACCTCAATGCCGGTCCGGGCGCGCCCGCGTTCACCTATGTGGCCCGCCGCCACCACGAGCGGGTCCGCCAGCCCATCAGCGGCTGGCACGGCCACGCCCGTCCGTTCGACTTCGCTCCGGAGTACGAGCCTGCGGCGGGGGCGAGCCGGTTTTTGAGCGGGTCGCAGTCGCTGATCGCTGCGGCCGCGCTGGAGGCGAGCCTGGAGTTGTGGCAGCGCGTGGACCTGGCGCAGGTGCGCGAGAAGAGCCTGGCGTTGACGGACCTGTTCGTGGCGGTGACCGCGGAGGCGGGCCTGGAGTGCGTGACCCCGGCAGAGCACGAGCGGCGGGGCAGCCAGGTGGCGCTGCGCCACCCGGACGGCTACCCGATCGTGCAGGCGCTCATCGCCCGCGGGGTGGTGGGGGACTTCCGGTCCCCGGACATTCTGCGTTTCGGGTTCGCCCCGCTGTACTTGCGCTATGTGGACGTCTACGACGCGGCCCGGGCACTGGTCGAGGTCGTCACGTCGGGAGAGTGGCAAGACCCCCGGTTTGCGCAGCGTGCCCAGGTGACGTGAGCGCTGCGGAAGCGGCGTAACCGTGCGGGCGGTCCGGTGATGCGGGCCGCCCGCACGTCGTCTCTCGGGGAGTGTGGCAGAGAGGCCACGCTGGGTGATTTTACCTTTTTATTAACGTTTGGGGCGTTTTTCTCGCTTAGAGTCCTTGTATCCGGTTTGTAATCAGAGCTTGATCAAACCGGGTAAACCGATTGACCCCTTCGAGCGTCTATGGCGCTCGTTGGGTGGAGCCCGCACCTGGCGCGGAGTGCAGCCAGTGCTCCGCTGACCCCCTGACACCGCTGCCGGCGCAGCGGTCGCCCAGCGCGCCCACCCCCTCTGGTTGTGGCACTCCGCCTGTGTGACGCGGGTGCTGGGACGCGGTGTGCGGTTCCGTCACTGTCCTGCCGCCAACCCCTTGGTTCTCCTATGCCCTCTTCCCTGCCTACCGACGACGTGTTGCTGCACGGCAAGGTCAAAGCCTCGTACTTCTGGGACGACGGTTCCGGCATCAACGGCGACACGGGGCCGCCCGCCTCGGGCAAACCCATGCAGAAGGGCCTGTTCGCCGCCCCTAGCTGGCCGCTAGGCACCAAAGGCTACGTGGTCTACGAAGGCAAGACCGCCGAGTTCTTCATCGGCGACCGCGGCCCCGGCGACCCGTCGCAGGGATGCCACGTGATGCTCGACATCGACGGCAAGACCTTCGCCGAGCTCACCGGAGAGTCCTGGAACGAGACCACGTACACGGTCACCGGCGGGGCCGGACACATCAACGTCGAGTACTACATCACGGAGTGGGGTGACGGCCCCGGCACCCCGGGAGTGCCCCACCCCTTCCAGAACCCCTCCGAGCCCTGCCACAACGCGGTCTCCCCGATTCCGGAATCCCAGGAGTCCGCCCCGGAAGAGGCCAGCAGCGAAGAGACCCCTGAAGAGTCGGCCGAACAGCAGTCCGACACGGAGCAGGCCGCCCCCGCCGAGCAGGAGGAGGAGACAGCAGAGGCGCAGGCCGCCCCGCCGTCTCCCGGATCCGGCACCCCGTCCGACAGCCAGCAGGCGGACGCCCCCGCTCCGGCCGCGGACGACGCGGCAGCGGCCGAGCAGACCACCACGGCGACCGAAACCGGCCACGGTGCCTTCGACCTGATGTCCACCGAGGGCCCCATGACCTCGGCCGGGCTGACCATCGTCCTGCTCATCGCGGCCGGGGCCGCGGTCACCAAGCGGGTTGCCAGCCTGCTCCGCCCCACCGGACGCCACCACCGCGCCTCCTGAGAGGCGCAAAGCAGCATCCGCTGCCGAGGATGCGCAGCGAACCCTGCCGGTCCCGGCACCGGGCAGGCAGGGAGGAGACCGCGCCGCACGCCCCCACCCCGGGGCGCAGCGGCTGCCGGGAGCATCCCCGGAGCACACCGCGGGGCAGCGGAGCGGGAGCCGCCCCGACAGGGCGGCAAACAAGGACTAGAGTGCAAAAACCAGGAATTCCCGCCGTAAAACTGGCATGCTGTCCTCTGTTCTCACTTTCTGGACAAAGGACGGTCCCCCCATCGTGTGGCACAGTGAACCGCGTGACACGTACCGGTCACGGGTGCGCGGCTGCCTGCTCGGCGGTGCGCTAGGAGACGCGCTCGGCGCCCCCGTGGAGTTCAGCACACTCGCTCAGATCCGCGCCGCCCACGGTCCTGCCGGTGTGCGCTCCCACGTCGACCCCAGGGCGCTGGTCACCGACGACACCCAGATGACCCTGTGGACTGTGGACGGGCTGATCCGCGCCCGCGTCCGCCAGGCGGTCCACGGCGGAGAGTTCGACCCGACGCGGGCGGTGCACGACGCCTACCTGCGCTGGTACCACACCCAGTTCGTCTCGGCCCCCACCGGGGAGCACCCCGGGTGGCTGGCTGCCCGGAGCTGGCTGTACCACCAGCGCGCCCCCGGCCGCACCTGCCTGCAGGCGCTGCAGGACGCCGTCGGCGGCCGCCAGGAGCGGGGAGCGCCCGCCAGCAACGGCTCCAAAGGCTGCGGCGGGGTGATGCGCAGCGCCCCCTTCGGCCTGCTCCCCGACCACGTCGCCACCGACACCGCCGTCTTCGCCTGGGCGGACCGGGCCGCGGCGCTCACCCACGGCCACCCCACCGGACAACGAGCGTCCGGGGCGCTCGCCCTGCTGATCCGGCGGCTGCTGGCCGGGGACGACCTCGACACCGCGCTGGACGCGGTGCTCACCGAACTGCGCGGCTACACCGGGCACGAGGAGACTACACGGGCGCTGCTCGCCGCGCGGACCGTGGCTGCCGGGGGCGCCCCCAGCGCGGAGCACGTCGAATCGCTGGGCGAAGGGTGGATCGCCGAGGAAGCGCTCGCGATCGCGGTGTACGCGGCACTGGTCCACCGCACTCCCGCGGAGGTCACCGACGCCCTCGCCCTCGCGGTCAGCCACTCCGGGGACAGCGACTCCACCGGGGCGATCTGCGGCAACATTCTCGGCGCCCTGCACGGCGAGGCTGCGCTTCCCCCGGACCTCGCCGACCCAGTCGAAGGCCGCGCCGACCTGCTCCAGCTCGCCGACGACTTCATGCTGGCCTTCGCCTCCCCCGGCCCGCCGACCACCGCCGAGTGGCTGGCCCGCTACCCCGCGGACTGAGCCCGCGGCGCACGGACCGCCTAGAGCCCGCAACCGCACCGAAGGGTCACAGAGCAGAAAAGTCCGCCAGCTTCGGGGATTCGCGGGCCAGATCCCGCGAATCCCCCTAGCATTCTGGGACGTGGCAACGGACCGTACGGGGGGAGCACATCATCATGTCGGCGGGCTACGGAGGACGGCACCAGCGGAATCGCACCCAGGCCAGCGGTGACCGCCACCGGCGCCGCGAAGTCGAACCGATCCGGGGGCGCCGCGACGAGCAGCGGCTCGCAGAGGAACTCCTCCGCTTGGACGGCGCCTCCTACGGCCGCTACCGGGCCCTCACCGGCGACTGGGACTTCGGCGACTTCACCCTCACCGTGCAGAAGGTCCAGGCCGACCCTTTCGCCCCGCCGTCCCGCATCCTGGTCCGCATCCCCGCGGCGACCGCGGGAATGCCGGAGCACGCCTGGCGCGACCCGGTGCGGCGCCGCGCCACCGCCGACTACCTGGCCCGCCGGGCGCGGCAGGTGCTGCGCGGCACCCGGATCCGTATCGACGCGGGAGGCCAGCAGGTAGTGGAGCGCTCCTCCTGCCAGATCCGCGACGGCGCCGTCGAGCTGCGGCTCGGCCTGGAACTGCCCGGGCACGGGCGCCGCATCGACGGGCGCGCCGCGCGGCACGCGCTGTGCGACACCGTGCCCGACCTGGTCGACGCCCTGTGTTGGGAGGCGCTGGACACCGCGGACGCCACAGCGTTCGCGGACAGTGTCGCCGACACGGTGGCGCTCCGCGACCGCCTGTCCGAGCTGGGGCTCGTGGCTTTCGTGGGCGACGGCGCGATCCTGCCCCGCATCAGCGGGATCAGCGACCTGCCGCTGCGGGACGCGGTCCCCTTCACCTCCCCGGAGAGCCTGCGCGTCACCGTGGACCTGCCGCACCGGGGCACGGTGACCGGGATGGGCATCCCCGAGGGGATCACGCTCATCGTCGGCGGCGGGTTCCACGGCAAATCCACCCTGCTGCACGCGCTGGAGCGCGGCGTCTACGACCACATCCCCGGGGACGGCCGCGAACTCGTCGTCACCCGCGCCGACGCGGTGAAGATCCGTGCGGAAGAAGGGCGGAGCGTGGTCCGCACCGACATCAGCGCTTTCGTCCGCACCCTGCCCACCGGGGCCGACACCAGCGACTTCAGCACCGAGAACGCGTCCGGCTCCACGTCGCAGGCCGCGAATATCGCGGAAGCGCTGGAAGCGGGCACCTCGGTGCTGCTGATCGACGAGGACACGACAGCCACCAACCTGATGGTCCGCGACGAGCGCATGCAGCAACTGGTGCATGGCGACCGCGAGCCCCTCACCCCGTTCGTGGACCTTGTCCGGCCCCTCCACCGGGTCCACGGCGTGTCCACCGTCCTGGTCATGGGCGCCAGCGGCGACTACTTCGACGTCGCCGACCACGTGGTCATGCTGGACACCTACCGTGCCTACGACGTCACCAAGCAGGCTCAGTCGCTCGCCCGGCCGCGCCAGGACGCCCCGTTCACTGTCCCCGCGCGCCGCGTGCCTGACCCCGCGTCGATCAGCGCCGCGGCCCGCGGCCGCACCCGGATCAAACGGCGCGACATGGACGTGCTCACCTTCGGGGAATCCGACATCGACCTGCGGTTCCTCTCCCAACTGGTCGACCCCGCCCAGGTGATCGGTATCGGACTGGCGCTGCGCGCCCTGGTGGAAGAGGGGCTGGTCGACGGGAAACGGACGCTCAGCCAAGCCTTGGACGTGCTGGAAGAACGGCTCCGCGACCACGGCGTCACTTTTGTGGGGCGCGGCTACTATGGCGACTACGCGGCGGTCCGCCGCCAGGAGATCGCTGCGGCCCTCAACCGGCTACGAGGCCTCAAAATTCACCGACAGTGCTAAAACGGAAATAGGGCAGTAAGGTGCCTGGTTATTGCCGTTGAGGCATGTATGGCCAGTCAGTTGTGGATCGGTATCCTGAAGACCCGATCACACGGATGAGCGTGAGAACGGAGACCCGTCCAGGTGCGAGATCCCGCTGATCTCTACGAGCTTCGATCTGACCTTCCGGAACTGTCCGAGCCAGTCATGCTGGTGTCGCTGGACGGTTTCGTGGATGCAGGCGCGGCCGGAAAACAGGCGGTGGCGACCCTCCTCGACGGTCTGCAGCACACCGAGCTCGCCACTTTCGACATCGACGGGCTCCTGGACTACCGGTCCCGTCGACCGGTCATGATCTTCAACGAGACCACCTGGGTGAGCTACGCCGAGCCGAAGCTCTCCCTGACTCTGCTCCACGACCTGGAGGGCACCCCCTTCCTGCTGCTGCACGGCCTGGAGCCGGACCGCCGCTGGGAGGGCTTCACCGCGGCAGTGCGGCAACTGGTCGAGCGCCTGTCGGTCCGGTTGACCGTCTGCTTCTACGGCATCCCCATGGCGGTGCCGCACACCCGTCCCGTGACGGCGACACCCCACGCCACCCGCCCCGAGCTCGTCACCGAGCACACGCCGTGGGTCGGCCGGATCCAAGTGCCGGGCAACATCATGTCGCTGCTGGAGTACCGGCTGGGGCAGGCCGGGCACGACGTCATCGGCTACGCCGTGCACGTGCCGAGCTACCTCGCCCAGTCCGAGTACCCACGCGCCGGGCTCACGGTCCTGGAGTACATCGCGCGCGTTACCGGGCTGGTGCTGCCCACCGAGAAGCTCGCTGAGGAGGCGACCCGGGTCGACGGCGAGATCAACCGGCAAGTGGAGGCATCCGAGGAAGTCCAGCGCGTGGTCCGCAACCTGGAGGCCCAGTACGACAACTTCATGGCCGTCCACAACGGGCTCGATGTCGATGCGCTCCTCGCCGGAGACGAGTCGCGGCTGCCCACCGCGGACGAGCTGGGGGCGGAACTGGAGCGTTTCCTCGCCGAGCACGGCCGCGGCTCCGCGGAACACGACCGCGGCTCTGAGGGATAGAGTCCCTTCGTGCTCTACCAGTTCATCTTCCACACCCTGCTTCGCCGTGTTGATGCAGAACGCGCCCATCGGGTGAGTTTCGCCGGGCTGCGCGCCCTCGCCGCGGTGCCCGGCACGACCCGTCTGATGCGCCGCGTGCTAGGGCCGCGCGAGCCCGAGCTGCGGGTGCGCGTGTTCGGCCGGGAATTCCCTGGACCGCTGGGGCTGGCCGCGGGGTTCGACAAGAACGCCCGCGGTGTGGCCGCGCTCACCGCACTGGGGTTCAGCCACGTCGAAATCGGGACGGTGACCGGCCAGCCGCAGCCGGGAAACCCCCGGCCCCGGCTGTTCCGCCTGGTCGCGGACCGCGCCATCGTGAACCGGATGGGCTTCAACAACGAGGGCTCGCAGGCGGTGTCGGAGCGGCTGCGCGCCCACCGCGCCCGCCGGGCCCGCGACCTCATCGTCGGGGTCAACATCGGCAAGACCAAGGTGGTCCCGGACAGTGACGCTGTCGCCGACTATGTGACGAGCGCACGCCGGTTCGCGGACCTCGCCGACTACCTGGTGGTGAATGTCAGTTCGCCGAACACGCCGGGCCTGCGGGACTTGCAGGCCACGGAACGGCTGCGGCCGCTGCTGAGCGCGGTGCGCCGCACCCTCGACGAGGCGGGACGCCCCGACCTGCCGCTCCTGGTCAAGATCGCCCCTGACCTGGCTGACGAGGACATCGACGCGGTGGCGGACCTGGCCGTGGAGCTGGGTTTGGACGGCATCATCGCCACCAACACCACGGTGTCCCGCGACGGCTTGGCCACTGACCCGGAGGAGGTGGCCGCGCTCGGCGCGGGCGGCCTGTCGGGGGCGCCGTTGAAGGAGCGTGCCCTGCAGGTGCTGCGCCGTCTGCGCGCCCGGGTGGGGGACCGGCTCGTCCTCATCGCGGTCGGCGGGATCGAGACCCCGGAGGACGCGTGGGCGCGGATCCGGGCCGGGGCCACGCTCGTCCAGGGCTACACCGGTCTCATCTACGGGGGGCCGCTGTGGCCGCGCCGCATCCACCGCGGGGTGGCCGCGTTGGCCCGCCGTGACGGTTTCGCGTCGATCGCTGAGGCGGTCGGCGTGGACGTGGACCCTAGCGCCAAACCGTCGACGGCCTCCTCCTAGCCGCCGGGCGCTGGCTGCGGTCTCCGCTGGCTGCCGTGCAGCACAGACCCCTGACGGGCGCTGCCGCGGGTCAGGGGTCTGTCCGTGTCCTGCGCGGGCAGCGGGCTAGAACTCGAGCGGGGGGAAGTCGAGTTCGCCGGGGTCTGCTCCCACGCGGCGGCAGGTGTGCGCGGCGACCCGGTGGGCGTGTGCCACGCACACGGTGAGCTGGGCGTCGGTGAGGGCGGCCAGCCGCTCGCGCCCGTCTGCCCCCAAGGCTCCGGCTTGGCCGAGGGCATCAAGCAGTCCGGCGCAGAACGCGTCCCCGGCGCCGATGCTGTCGACGACGTCGACCGGTTCCGGCGCCACGGACAGCGGCCGGTCCTCGCGGCCCCGCACCAGTACGAGCGTCTGGTCGCCGCCGCAGGTGATGGTGATCAGGCTCGGTCCGCGGCGCAACCACGACCGGCCGACCTCCACGAGCAGGTCAGCAGACCCGGTCGCGGGGTCCTGCTCGTACAGCCAGTACACGTCTTCGTCGCTGACTTTCACCAGGTCGGCGAGGGCGACTTGGCGTTCTACCCGTTCGCGGGCGCTCGCCGGGGTCCCGGCGAGGGCGGGGCGGATGTTGGGGTCGTAGCTGATCACCGCGCGGCCGCGCTGCCGGGCCACCCACTCTTCCACCACGGCCGCGCCCGGCGGCATCGCCATCGCCAGGGAGCCCACGTGGATGGCGGTCACGTCGTCGGCGAGCGGGTCGGGCAGCTCTTCGGGCCGCCACTGCCAGTCGACGGTGCCTTTGACGTAGAAGTCGTAGGTGGCGCGGCCGGTCTCGTCAAGGGTGGCGATAGCCAGGGTGGTGGGCTCGTCGGAGACGACGATGTCGCGGGTGCTGACCCCGCGGGATCCCACATAGGCGCGCAACTGCTGGCCGAAGCGGTCGGTGCTCATCCGGGCGAGTAGGGACGACGGCACGCCGAGCCGGGCCAGTGCCACCGCGGTGTTGGCGGGTGCCCCACCCGGGACGGAACGGTAGGTGCCGCTCTCCGAGCTGATGAGGTCGATGAGTGCTTCGCCTACGACGGTGATCAACGACAAGTCCTTCCGGGACAAGCGGGCTGGGGCACTGTGCGAGGGAGTAGTATCCCGCCCTTCCGGGGCGCTGACAACGCGGCAGCTCAGGAAAGAGAAACGGGAGCGCGGAGAGGGCCCGCGCTCCCGTGAGGGTGGGGAAGCTTTACAGGGAGTTCAGTGCTTCCTCCGCCGCCTTCTTCATGATCTCTTCCACATCGTCGAAGCTCTGCGGCGGCTCATTGGAGTTGAAGTTGCTGACGCTCCACTCCACGGAGATGTTGATGTTGTCCTGGCGGATCAGGACGGTGGTGCGGTTGCCGGGGGAGATGATCTCCTCGGAGGCGAAGATGAGCACCGACTCGCTGCCGTAGTTGAGCTCCTGCTCTTCGATGACTTCCAGGTCGAAGATGGAGCCTTCTTCGTCGGTGGCGTAGTCGTAGTTGAACGCGTAGTCGTCCTTGGCCGCCTCAACCGAGTCGGAGCCGCCGTAGGGGGTGGAGTATTCGACGGTCAGCGTGCCGTAGAGGCCGTCCACCTCGGTGCTCCAACTGCACGTGGCCGAGTTGTCGGTGATGTTCTTCCGGCTGCTGGAGGCACCGAACTCTTCGAGGGTGCCTTCGGAGAGGACCGAGCACGGGTCTTCCGGCGGGGAGTAGGGGGGACCGCCCGAGGGGCCGGTGTTGCCGCCAGTGTCGTCGCCCGTGTCGTCGTCCGGGGCGTCCGTCTGTCCCGTGTCTTCGGTCTGCTCGGTGGTCTGGGGAGTGTCGGCGACCGGGGCACGGTCGTTGCCGCCCCGGTTGAACAGTACGACGATCACCGCGATGACCAGCACGACGATGACGACACCGCCGGCGATGACGATCCACAGTCCCGCGTTGTTCTTCCGGGGTTGCTGGGGGGTCTGAGCGTGGTACTGCGGCGGGTAGGGAGGCTGGTTGGGGTATTGCGGCATGCCGCCCTGGCTGGGGTAGGGACCCGATCCGTACCCCATGGCCTGCTGTCCGCCGGAACCCCCGTCCCCGTAGGGGGCCTGGTAGGGGCCGCTGTGATAGCTGGGCTGTCCCCCGGTGTTGGGATCGGGCTGCCCGCCCTGGGGGCCGTAGGAGCCTCCGTACGGTCCGGGCTGTCCTCCTGGGTTGCCCTCGCCACCGGGGTACTGAGGTGGCTGGGTGTAGGGTCCGTTGTCGCTCATGACTCCCCTCGCGCCGGCTTGGTTATGTCAGGACTGAGACGCGTGTTGACTCTCTCATGGTTCCGATGCTGGTGGTCCCGGGACCGCTGGGACGGCTCGACCGGGGCGAAGTCCTGCGCTCATGACAAAGCGTTGAGATCTTATCCCTCCATAAGAATGTGGGCAGCGTCCCCCTTCCGGGGGGAAAGGAGGGGAATCGTCACCCTTTTGGAACACAGGACTGCTGCTCGGTACCGGATCGTTGCGCGATCGCTATCGACCTGAGGGGAGCGCGGATGGCCGGAAACGGCCAAAACGGCGGACCGGGGCCGGCCTGCGGCGGCGGAAACGGTGCGTGGTCCGGCTGCAACGTGGAGAAACGCAGGGTTCGTCGATGTGATCCGTAGTTGCCGGGGTCAAACCTGTTTGGCCGAACCAGGCTGTTTCATGGGAAGACTTGGGGTTTGAGACGTATGGTGAGGGCGCTGGGGGAGAGGGAGACTACAGGGGGCTAAGAATGCCGTCCCGCGGGGAGCCACCCGAACACGGGTTCTTCGAGTGGCTCGTCTTCCTCACCGCAATCGGGGTGATGCTGTCGATCTGTGTCGGGTGCACGGCGTGGCTGTACGCCCCCCTGTTCACCGGGTGACCTACGGGCCGGGGCGCGGCGCCCGCCTGCGGGAGCGGACACCGCACCCCAGGGGTGTGCGCTCAGAACATCGAGATGTGCACGTGGTCGTAGTGGTTCTCGGTGATGCTGCCGCGGTCGGCCATGCGGCGCCACCCGTCGTTGCGGCGGATGTCCCAGATCTCTTGCCGCCAGATGACGTACATGATGCCGAGGTCTTCGGCGTGCTCCACGGCCCAGTCAGCGATGGCTTGCCCGTGCGCCTGCTGTTCCGGGGTGGGCATCTGCCCGTGGGCGTTGACCATGAAGTCGCAGGCCCGCCCCTTGGGGTGTTCGCCGACGACCCAGCCGCCGTTCGGGCGGTAGCAGCCCACACCGCCGTTCTCGTCGTTGCGGCCGAATTTCTCGATGATGAGGTCGCGCATCTGGCGGGTGCGCGGCGTGAGGTTGTCCGGCGGGGTCATCTCCTGCACTGGGTATTTGGCGATGAGCCTGCGGACTTCCCACCGGCGTTCTTCGAGCTCTTCGAGGTCGGCTTCGGCCTCTTCCAGTTTCTCTTCGGCGTTGGCCTGCGCTTTTTCGTCCCGCTCCATCGCTTCGAGCAGGTAGGAGATCTTGTCGTTGTTGGTGTGGGACAGGTGGTCGACGATGGAGACGGTGTCGATGATCTCCTGCGGGTTGGGGTCGAGCAGGATGCTCAGCGCCGGGTCGAGGCCGTTGCTGGTGTAGGTGGCCACCGCGAGGTAGCGGACTTGTTCGCGGGCTTCGTCGACTTCTTTGCGCGTGGCGTCGGCGCGTTCTTTGGCCGCTTCGGCTTCTTCGAGGACGGCTTCCATGTCGCGGAGTTCGCCGCGGTACTCCTCGCTGAGCTTGTCGGCCCGCTCCAGCAGCGAGTCGAGGCTTTCTGCGGGCGCCACGGGAGCGGCGGGCGCTGCCTCCGCCCGGGGGGCGGTGTGCACGGACAGGAAGGCCGTGACGAGAATGAGGGAGAGCACCGCGGCCGCGAAGGAGAGCCGCTGCGGGCCGTTGACACGGGGGGCGAACAGTTCGGCGAGGTCAGCCAGGTGGTCGCGCCAGGTCCCGTCGGTGGGGTCGGGCGCCCAGAAATCGGCGTAGGGATCGGTGTGACCGTCGCCGCGTGAATGCTTGGACAGCATTTCTTCGCTCCTCGGTAGCCACAGAGGTCCCGCGTGCGGGGTTTACCGGGTGTGAGGGAAGCGGGTCCCCTGCTCCTGGGGTAAGGCCGGAGGCCGCTCGTGGGGTGTGTGGGGGAACAGGCGGCCGGACATTGCTCGGCTGAACTGAGTGTAGGCGGCTTTGCCGCGGAAAACAGACACCTGTCGCGATCTCCCAGTTTCGGGAGGTAAAGGAAAAATCGCTAATTTCTACCTGTATTATGGGTTTTAGGGGCGTCTGGAGGTCCCGGCGGGATACGGGGGGACAGCCTCCCCGGCCGCAACCGCGCCGACCGGAGGTGGTATTGGTGCGGGACTGTCATGTCGAAGCATGCGACTCCTTCGGGGGGAAACGTGATCAACGCTGTGGACCTCCATAAGGTCTACCAGCTCAAGGGGCGTGAGGTGGTCGCTTTACGCGGTGTCAGCCTCCACGTGCCGCAGGGGGAGATCTACGGCGTCGTCGGGCCGAGCGGTGCAGGGAAGAGCACGCTGCTCCGCTGCATCAACCTCCTGGAACGCCCGGATCGAGGCGAAATCTGGGTTGATGGGAGAAATCTCACTGCGCTGCCCCCACCCCAGTTGCGCGCGGCCCGACGCGGGATCGGCATGATCCACCAGCATTTCGCGCTGCTGTCCTCCCGCACGGTCGCGGGCAACGTCGCCTTTCCCCTGGAGATCGCGGGAGTGCCCCGGGCCGAGCGGCGCCGCCGGGTCGCTGAACTGCTGGAGCTGGTGGGCCTGGCCGACAAGGCCGCGGCGTACCCGGCCCAGCTCTCCGGCGGGCAGAAGCAGCGGGTGGGGATCGCCCGCGCGCTCGCCCCGCGCCCCACGGTGCTGCTCTCGGACGAGGCCACCTCGGCTTTGGACCCGGCGACCACGGCCTCCATCCTCGACCTGCTGCGCGACCTCAACCGCGAGCTGGGGCTGACCATCCTGCTGATCACCCACGAGATGGACGTGGTCAAACGGATCTGCGACGCCGTGGCGATCATGGACCGCGGCTCGGTGGTCGAAACGGGGCGGACCGTGGACCTGCTGCGCACCCCCGGGTCGCTGTTGGCGCGGTCGCTGTTCGCACCCCCGCCCGTCTCCGGGGACGGCGTGGTCACGCTGACCTGGGTGGACCAGGCCGAGGAACCGCTCATCTCCCAGCTCACCCGGCTCTTCGACGTGGACGTCAGCATCCTCGGCGGGGCGTTGGAGGAGGTTGCCGGGCATGCCGTGGGCCGGCTCACCGTCCGGATCACCGGGGAGCGCAGCGCGGAGGCGCTCACGTACCTGACCGACCGCAACGTGCTGGTTGAGGAGGTCCCATGACCGGATGGTTGGACGGGCTGGTGGAGCGCTGGCCGCAGATGGGGCCGAACCTGTGGTGGGGCACCCTGGACACCCTTTACATGGTGGGGTGGTCCACGTTCTTCACCGCACTGTTCGGACTGCCGCTCGGGGTGCTGCTGGTCACCACGGACGAGCGCGGCCTCACCCCTGCCCCGGCGGTGCGGGCCCTGCTCAGCGCGGTGGTCAACGTGGGGCGCTCCCTGCCGTTCATCGTGCTGATGGTGGCGGTGCTCTCCCTGACCAGGCTGCTCACCGGGACCACGCTGGGGCCGACCGCCGCCATCGTCCCGCTGAGCATCGGCGCCATCCCGTTCTACGCGCGGCTCGTGGAGACCGCGCTGCGTGAAGTGGGCCGCGACGTGGTCGACGCAGCGCAGGCGATGGGGGCGCGCCGGATCGTCATCGTCGGCAAGGTCCTGCTGCCCGAAGCGCTGCCCGGGCTGATCGCCGGACTGGTGATGACGGTGGTCACGCTCGTCTCGTACTCGGCCATGGCCGGGGCGATCGGCGGCGGCGGGCTCGGCGACCTCGCGATCCGCTACGGCTACCAGCGTTTCGACGACTACTACCTGTGGGCCACGGTCATCCTGCTGGTCCTCGTGGTCCAGGTGGTGCAGAGCGTCGGCGATGTGCTCGTCCGCCGGGTGTCCCACCGGTGAGGCGAGGGCTCGGTCCCCGCATGGGCCGAGCCGACCAGGAATGTTCCATCGAAAGGAGAGGGGCAGGGAATGCGCAAGGCGTTTGCGGCCCTGGGAGCAGTGGCACTGGCCGCGACACTGGCGGCGTGCGGGGCACCCAGCGAGACGGCGCGCAACGGGGGAGCCGACCAGGAGGGGCTGACCACGCTGCGGGTCGGGGTCAACCCGGTGCCGCACGGGGAGATCCTCCGGTACGTCCAGGAGAACCTCGCCGCGGATGCGGGGCTCAACCTGGAGATCGTGGAGATCGCCGACTACAACCAGCCCAACCAGCAACTGGCCCAGGGGGAGCTGAACGCCAACTACTTCCAGCACCGCACGTTCCTGGAAGAGTGGCAGAAGGCCAACCCGGGCGACGAGCTCGTCTACGTCAGCGACGTGCACGTGGAGCGGCTGGGGCTGTATTCGAGGAAGCACGAGAGCTCGGCGGACCTGCCGGAGGGCGCCGAGATCGCGGTGCCCAACGACGCGGCCAACCTGGACCGCGCGCTGCGGACGCTGGAAGCCGAAGGGCTGATCACGGTGGACCCGGAGGCCGGGGCGCTGGCGACCGAGTCCGACATCACCGACAACCCCCGCGGGATTACGGTCACGCCGTTGGAGGCGGCCCAGTTGCCGCGGTCGCTGGACGATGTGGACGCCGCAGTGGTCAACGGCAACTACGCGATCGAGGCGAACCTGACCGAGACCGCGAACGAGCTCGCCTGGGAGCCCAGCGACTCCCCGGACTACATCGAGAAGTACGCCAACGGGCTGGTGGTCCGGGCTGAGGACGTGGACGATCCGGCGATCCGCACGCTCAGCGAACTGCTGCGCAGCGACGAGGTGCGCGAGTACATCGAGCAGACGTGGCAGGGCGTGGTCTACCCGGTCGGCGACCGGGAGTGAGCCGCGGCTGACCGTGCAGCGTGGCGCAGTGCCGCCTGGTTTTTCTGGAAAACCAGGCGGTTTTTTCGTTTTCTGCGGGGGCGCAAGACTTTTCAGGTAACGGTTGTATTTCGCAGGCGCGGTCTGGGATTGACGGATCACAGTGGTGTGGGCCACGCTCTTGGGAGCGCTCCCATGCGGGGGATCACACGGGACGCGCAGTAAGACATTCCCACTTTGAGCGAGGGGTCGCACATGCGAACTTTTCACCGTCGGTACTGGAAGACGACCGCTGCGATGCTGGGCGTAGTGGCGCTTCTCGGCACCTCTGCGTGTAGCGGCGACGATGAAGCCGACAGCGACGGCAAGATCACTCTGACCGTCGACACGTTCGGGGTCTTCGGGTACGACGAGCTCTTCGAGCAGTACATGGAGGAGAACCCGAACATCATCATCAAGGAGAACAACGTCACCGACCTGCACGCCGACTACGTGCCCCAGCTCCAGCAGAACATTGCGGCGGGCAGCGGCGCCGGTGACATCGTCGCCATCGAGGAAGGTATCGTCCAGCAGTTCTTCCTCAGCCAGGGCGACAACTTCGTCGACCTCGCCGAGTACGGCGCGGAGGAGCTGAAGGACAACTTCCTGCCCTGGAAGTGGGAGATGGGCAAGGGCCCGAACGGGGAGATCCTCGGCCTCGGCACCGACATCGGTGGCATGAGCATGTGCTACAACAAGACGCTCTTCGAGGACGCGGGCCTGCCCACCGACCGGGAAGAGGTCAGCGCGAGCTGGGAGACCTGGGACGACTTCATCGAGGTCGGTAAGAAGTTCCAGGAAGCCCAGACCGGCGCCTCCTTCATCTCCACGACCGTCCCCTACTTCAGCGCCGTCAACGCCCAGGGCGGCACCCACACCTTCTTCGACGAGGACAACAACCTCGTCGCGGAGACCAACCCGGTCATCCTGGAGAGCTGGGACCTCATGGTGCGGATGGTCGAGGAAGGCCTCTCGGCCAACCTGCCGATGTGGTCTGACGAGTGGAACGCCGGTATCCAGAACAACGTCTTCGCCACCCTGCCCTGCCCGGCCTGGATGCTCGGCCACATCGAGAACACCGCGGGCGAGAGCGGCCGCGACCAGTGGGATGTCGCGAGCGTCCCTGGCAACGGTGGTAACTGGGGCGGCTCCTGGCTGGCAGTGACCACCCAGAGCAAGCACCCTGAGGAGGCCGCGAAGCTGGCCATGTTCCTCACCAGCCCCGAGGGCCAGATCTCCGCGTGGAACGCCGCCAACACCCTGCCGTCCTCGCCGAAGGCCCTGGACGACCCGGCGGTCACCGAGTTCACCCGCGACTACTTCAACGAGGCCCCGGTCGGCAAGATCTACGCCGAGACCGCCAAGGAGCTGAAGCCCGTCTACTACGGCATCCACCACGCCCAGGTGAGCGAGGAGTTCCGTAAGGCCCTCGAAGCCATGGAGCAGGGCCAGCTCTCTCCGGAAGAGGCCTGGCAGCAGGCGATCGACGGCGCCAAGCGGGCCTCGGGCCAGTAAGCCGTCCCGGAACTCACACGAACCGCGAGTGATGACGCGGACCCGTCCCGTTGCCTAGTCCTCGACGGACGCCCGCAACAGGACGGGTCCGCACACCCCGTACACCACAAATCCCCTAGCTGACGGCCCGTCCCCCGGCTCCCCCTCCTCCCTCTCCCGAATGGCGCGGGCGGGCCGTCCTCTCTTCCATCTGACATCTGACCTCTCACGGTGAGGAGAGCTTGACGTGACTCTTCTTAGGCGTGGCGCCGCCCCGCCCGGGGACAAGGAGGCGACCAGCCTTCCCCGACCCGGGAACGACGCCGTGACGGAGAGGGAGCGCAGGCAGATCTTCTGGACCCGAATGGATCTGCGGGTCACCCCTTATCTGTTCATCGCCCCCTTCTTCATCCTGTTCGCGATCTTCGGCCTGTTTCCGCTGCTCTACACCGTCTGGGTGTCGCTCCACGACTGGACGCTGCTCGGCGGAAACCAGGGGTTCAACTGGTTCGCGCACTACACCAGGCTCGTCCAGGACGCCAAGTTCTGGAACTCGCTGTACAACACCTTCGGCATCTTCGTCGTCGCGGTTGTTCCGCAGCTGCTCCTGGCCATGTACCTGGCCGACACGCTGAGCCGGAGGATCCGCGCGGTCAACTTCTTCCGCATGGGGCTCCTGCTGCCCTACCTCACCTCGATCGCTGCCGTGGCGATCGTCTTCTCCCAGCTGTTCGGTACCCAGTTCGGTCTCATCAACTACGTGCTGGGCTTCTTCGGCATCGACCCGATCAACTGGCAGGCAGGCCGGTTCTCCTCGTGGGTCGCGATCGCGGTGATGATCGACTGGCGCTGGACCGGCTACAACGCGCTGATCTACCTGGCGGCGATGTCGGCCATCCCCCGGGAGATCTACGAGGCCGCTGCCATTGACGGGGCGTCGCGCATGCGGCAGTTCTGGCAGATCACCATCCCCATGCTGCGGCCCACCATCATCTTCACCGTCATCGTCTCCACGATCGGCCAGATGCAGCTCTTCACTGAGCCGGTCATCTTCGGCGACGTGGCGGGCGGTACTCAAGGACAGTTCCAGACCACGATGATGCTGATCTTCGAGGAGGCGTTCCGCTTCAACAACTACGGGTACGGCTCCGCGATCGCCTGGACGCTATTCATGATCATCGTGGTGCTCAGCGCGCTGAACGCGCTGCTCACCAGCAAGATCAAGGGGGCATGATGGCTGCGACTTCGACCCCGTCTTCTCCGTCTGTGTCGGCAGTCCCCCAGTCCGCGAAGAAGCGGAAGCGGAAAAACGGCGGCAGCATCGGTATGCGGGAGGCGACCCCGCTCACCTACATCGGGCTGTCCCTCACCATCCTGCTGTCGGTCTTCCCCCTATGGTGGATGTTCGTCGTGGCCAGCCGCGACACTGCTGCCGCCTCAGCCCGTCCACCCTACCTGTGGCCCGGCGGGAATTTCCTGGAAAATCTGGAACGCCTGTTCGCGAACACCACCGCCAACTTCACGCTCGGTCTGCTCAACTCGACGATTTCCGCTACCGCCGTGGCGCTCTCGGTGGTGTTCTTCTCCTCGCTCGCCGGGTTCTCCCTGGCCAAGCTGCGCTTCAAGGGCCGCAACGTGGCCGCGGTCGGCGTTGTGCTGACCATGGCCGTGCCTGTGCAGATGGGAATCATCCCGCTGCTGATGCTCATGGAGTGGTTCGGCTGGCGCGGCCAGATCACCGCGATCATCGTGCCCTTCATGGTCAGCGGCTTCGGCGTGTTCATGATGCGCCAGTACTGCATCCAGGCGATCCCTGACGAACTGCTGGAAGCGGCGCGTATGGACGGCTGCTCCACGTTCCGCATCTACTGGAACGTGGTCCTTCCTGCCCTCCGCCCTGCGATGGTGGTGCTCGGCCTGCTGACGTTCATGACGCAGTGGAACGAGTTCACCTGGGCGCTGGCGGTGCTGACTCCCGCCAACCCGACCGTCCAGATCGCCATCAACCAGCTCAACCAGTCGGCGTACTCGCGTGACTTCGCGCTCATGTTCACCGGGTCCGTCGTCGCAACCCTCCCCCTGCTCATCCTGTTCTTCGTCCTCGGCCGTCAACTCATCGGCCGGATCATGGAAGGTGCCATTAAGTGACCTCGCAATCGACGACTCCTCTGGGCAATCTCGAGGAGACTCCCAAACCGGATATCCGCTTCCCGTCCGATTTCGTGTGGGGAGTGGCGACCGCTTCGTTCCAGATCGAAGGCTCCACCACGGCCGACGGCCGCGGCCCCAGCATCTGGGACACCTTCTGCGCCACTCCGGGCAAGGTCGAGAACGGCGACACGGGCGACCCTGCCTGCGACCACTACAACCGGTACCGCGATGACGTGGCCTTGATGCGGGAGCTGGGCGTGGGCGCCTACCGCTTCTCCATCGCCTGGCCGCGGATCCAGCCCGAGGGCAAGGGCACGCCCGTGGAGGCCGGGCTGGACTTCTACGACCGGCTTGTGGACTGCCTGCTGGAGGCCGGCATCGAGCCGTGGCCGACCCTCTACCACTGGGACCTGCCGCAGGCGCTGGAGGACGCGGGCGGCTGGCCCAACCGGGACACGGCCAAGCGGTTCGCCGACTACGCGGAGATCGTCTACCGCCGGCTCGGCGACCGGATCACCAACTGGAACACGCTCAACGAGCCGTGGTGCTCCGCGTTCCTGGGCTACGCCTCCGGCGTGCACGCCCCGGGCCGCCAGGAGCCGGCTGCTGCGCTGGCCGCCGCCCACCACCTGATGCTGGGCCACGGGCTGGCCGCTGCCGTGATGCGGGACTTGGCGGGCCAGGCCGGACGTTCCGTGCGGATCGGTGTCGCGCACAACCAGACCACGGTCCGTCCCTACACTGACAGTGAGGCCGACCGGGACGCTGCGCGCCGGATCGACGCCCTGCGGAACCGCATCTTCACCGAGCCGCTGGTGAAGGGCCGCTACCCGGAGGACCTGATCGAGGACGTCGCCGCGGTCACCGACTACAGCTTCGTCCAGGACGGCGACCTGAAGACCATCTCCGCCAACCTGGACATGATGGGCGTCAACTTCTACAACCCGAGCTGGGTGTCAGGCAACCGGGAGAACGGGGGCTCCGACCGGCTGCCCGACGAGGGCTACTCGCCGTCGGTCGGCAGCGAGCATGTCGTGGAGGTGGACCCCGGCCTGCCGGTGACCGCCATGGGCTGGCCGATCGACCCGACCGGGCTGTACGACACGCTGACCCGGCTGGCCAACGACTACCCGGGCCTGCCGCTGTACATCACCGAGAACGGCGCCGCCTTCGAGGACAAGGTGGTCGACGGCGCGGTGCACGACACCGAGCGGATCGCCTACCTGGACTCGCACCTGCGGGCCGCGCACGCCGCCATTGAGGCGGGCGTGCCGCTCAAGGGCTACTTCGCCTGGTCGTTCATGGACAACTTCGAGTGGGCCCTCGGGTACGGGAAGCGGTTCGGCATCGTGCACGTGGACTACGAGAGCCAGACGCGCACGGTGAAGGACAGCGGCTGGTGGTACTCCCGGGTGATGCGCAACGGGGGAATCTTCGGACAGGAATAGTCCGCCAGACCGAGAATAGATAGGTCAAAATCTCGCCGTCCCGGCGGCTTCCACGGTACAAACAAGGAGGATGCCGGGACGGCGCGGTCGTGGGTTGGGGGAACAAGGATGGAGCGTCGGCGACGTCCGACACTAGAGATGGTGGCCGCGTTGGCCGGGGTCGGCCGAGGCACGGTGTCTCGGGTGATCAACGGCTCTGACCAGGTCAGTCCGGCCACGCGAGAGGCCGTGAAGCGGGCGATCAAAGAGCTGGGCTACGTGCCGAACCGCGCAGCCCGCACCCTGGTCACCCGACGTACCGACACCGTAGCCCTGGTGGTGTCGGAAAACAACCAGAAGCTCTTCGCCGAACCCTTCTATGCCGGGATCGTGCTCGGCGTGGGGGTTGCTCTGTCCGAACGGGGATTCCAGTTCGTCCTGGCCACGGGCCGCTCCGGGATAGAGCATGAGCGGCTGGGCGGCTACCTGGCCGGACAGCACGTCGACGGGGTCCTCCTGCTGTCGCTCCACCGCGACGACCCGCTGCCGCAGATGCTGGACGAGGCCGGGGTGCCGTACGTCTACGGCGGCCGTCCGCTCGGCGTCCCCGAAGAACAGGTGTCCTATGTCGATATCGACAACATCGGCGGGGGACGCCAGGCCACCCAGCGGCTGATCGAGACCGGGCACCGGCGGATCGCTACGATCGCGGGCCCGCAGGACATGGTCGCTGGTGTGGAACGCCTCCAGGGGTACCGCGAAGCACTGCTCGCCGCGGGGATGGAGTACGACGAGACGCTGGTGAGCTACGGTGACTTCACCTACGACAGCGGGGTGGCCGCGATGCGGGAGCTGCTGGATCGGGCCCCCGACGTGGACGCCGTGTTCGCGGCCTCCGACTTGATGGGGCTGGCCGCGCTGCGGGTGCTGCGTGCTTCGGGCCGCCGCGTGCCCGAGGATGTGGCGGTGGGCGGCCACGACGACCCCACCGTAGCCGAGCACGCCGAACCGCCGATGACCAGCGTCAACCAGCCCCCCGAGCTGATGGGCCGGGGGATGGCCCGGCTGCTCGTGGGCCGGGTCACCGGGGAGACCCCCGAACCCGGGCGGCTGGGGGTGGGGAACCCTTTTTTGGTGGGGGGAACCCGGGGGGGGCCGCCA
>NZ_PITY01000030.1:0-66388 GCF_017577275.1 Thermobifida sp. | reverse complement strand
ACCGTGATGAGCAGATCCCGGTGCCCGTAAAAAAGCGTGCTCACCAACGCCGACCCCGACCCCAAAGGCACCAGCGTGGCACACAGCCCACAAAAGAAAACCCCGGTCCGCGCGAGGAGACGAACCGGAGAACGGAAAGCGTACGCGAAGAACGAGGGCAGCAGCAGCGCACTACACGGACTGAAAAGCGCCAGCGCTCCACCCGCAAACGCAGCCACATATCCGATACCCAACCCCGGTCACTCCTCAGCTACGGCGACCCCATCCCCCACAGCGGAGACCAACACCCCAAAGGCTGCGACCCACAATCCACACCCACCAGCTTCTCGGACTACTCCTCTAACATCTGGCGGACCGCCTCCTCACCACGCCCCACCACAGCCCGCTCCTCCGCCGTAATAATGGGACGCTGAATCAACACCGGGTGAGCCACCAACGCCGAAATCCACCGCCCCCGCTCTTCCACCGTCCGCGGCCACTCAGCCATCCCCAACTCTCGAGCCTGCCGCTCACCCAACCGAGTGATATCCCACGGCTCCAACCCGAGCTTGCCCAACACCTCCTCCACCTCCGCCGCCGTAGGCGGATCCTCCAAATACCGGCGCACCGTGTAGCGCACCCCTTCGGCATCCAGCAGCGACAACGCGGAACGGCACTTCGAACAAGCCGGATTAACCCAAATCTCCATGCCCACCATCATGCCCACCCCCACCACCCCAGCAGGACCCGCACACCCAGACAAAAACGCGGGCCTGCAGCCAAACCCCACCGCAGACCCGCGCATCCACGAACGAACACTCACACCCGACGCAACAAAGCGGCCAAAGCCTGTCCGCCACCAATGCACATCGTGACGACACCAAGCTCAAGATCACGCCGCACCAAATCCCGGGCCACCCGCAACGTAAGAATCGCCCCGGTCGCCCCCACCGGATGACCCAACGCAATCGCCCCCCCATAGGGGTTGGTCTTCTCCGGATCCAGACCAGCGTCCCGGATCACCGCAACCGCCTGCGCCGCAAACGCCTCATTCAACTCCACCACATCAACCACAGCCGGGCTCGTCCCCGTCTGCTCAAACAGCTTGCGCAACGCAAGCACCGGCGCATACCCCATCAGCTGCGGATCCATCGCCGCGGTCGCCACCGACTCCACCACAGCCAGACCCTTCAGGCCCCGCTCACGCACCACCGACTCACGAGCCAGGACCAACGCGGCCGCACCATCATTGATCCCCGACGCGTTCCCCGCCGTCACCGTACCGTCCTTCTCAAAAACCGGACGGAGCCGCGCCAACCCCTCCAACGTGGTGTCCGGCCGAGGATGCTCATCCACCTCAACCACCACCGGCTTACGGCCCCCCACCTCCACCGGGGTGATCTCCTCAGCGAACGCGGCACGCGCCGCATCAGCAGCCGCGCGACGCTGCGACTCCAACGCAAACTCATCCTGCTCAGCACGGCTCACCCCGTACTTTCGGGCCACCGCCTCAGCCGTGCACCCCATGTGCACGTTGGAGAACGGGTCCGTCAGCATCGCCACCGTGCCGTCCACCAGCGTGCGGTCCCCCAGCCGATAACCGGAACGCGCCCCGAAATCGTAGAACGGCATCCGGCTCATGTTCTCGTCACCGCCGGCCAGGACAATGTCGGCCGCACCCCAGCGGATCTGCATCGCCCCAGACCACACCGCCTGCAGACCGCTACCGCACAACCGGTTGACGGTATAGGCGGGGACACTCTCCGGAAGCCCAGCGGCGATAGCGACCCGCCGCGCGTTGTAAGCGTCCGGGCCAACCTGGCCAATGCAGCCCATGACCACCTCGTCGATGTCGGACGCCGCGATCCCGGACCGCTGGAGCGCTGCCCGGGCCGCCACCGCACCGAGTTCGTGGGCGGGCACATCCTTGAACGCGCCGCCAAAACTGCCGACTGGCGTCCGCGCACCGTCAACCACAATGATCCGTTCGGGGGAGCTCATGGTGCAGGTCTCCTCATCCCACCAAAAATGCTTCTAATGATGAACATATTAGGTGAATGGCAGACCACCCAGACCAAGTCCCACCCTCACAAGCCCAACAACCCTGCACCCTCAGAAATCCCGCAACCAGAAACCCCCCATGTCCCGCACTCCCGACACCCCCACAACCTCAAACCCACCACCGCAACAGAAACCCCACGCCGACAACGTCGCCGCCCTCACCCTGGCCGCCGCCGACCACTCCGACCTTCCCCTGCTCTACTCAGCCGAAGCCGCAAGAACTGACGAGCACCTTGCCTACGGCGGCCGCTTCACCACGCCCCAGCCCCGCCACCGGTCAGCTAAATCGAAAACCGCCAAACCATTCGCCCACCCCACACGCAATGGCATGCTGACAACATGCAACACGCATCGATAACGCTACGGTTTGACCCCACACTGCGGCCGCTCCTCGCCCCCCGCAACCGCACCGACCTCCTCCACGTCAACCACGACCCGGCCGCATCCCTGAGCCACGTGGTGGAATCACTGGGCGTACCCCTCACCGAAATCGGTGAACTGCGCATCAACGGCACCACTGCCTCCCCCTCCCAGCACCCTCAACCCGGCGACCTCATCGAAGTACTCACCGTCCCGAAGCCCCAACCGGTGCCTTTCTCCCCCATCCGGTTCATCCTCGACGTCCACCTCGGCACCCTGGCCCGGCGGCTACGCCTCCTCGGCGTGGACACCGTCTACTACACCCACCGTGACGACCCTGCACTCGTCCAGCAGGCCAACGAAGAGCAACGGATCCTCCTCACCCGCGACCGCGGCATCCTGTACCGCAAAAACCTGCGTGCCGGCGGGCACATCTACGCCAGCAACCCCGACGAGCAGCTCTTCGAAGTACTCGACCGCTACGCACCCCCGCTTGCCCCCTGGACCCGATGCCTCACCTGCAACGGCCCCCTAGCCCAAGTCGACAAAGACAACATCGTCGACCAGCTCCCTGCAGGCACACGAGCCACCTACGACACCTTTGTCCAATGCACCGAATGCCGCCAAATTTATTGGCCAGGAGCCCATCACGCACGGCTCACCCAGATCATCGAAGCAGCTCAGAAACGTGTTGCCGCGATTTGATGAGTTGGTCTTGTTGTTTGTGTTTGGAGTTGTTGCTGTTTGTATAGCTCTTAACCGCCACCTTTACATCGTAGATTTATAGATATGACCGCCTACCACCCCACCCCTGGCGGGGAACCTCATGCTCAGCGCTGTCCGCCCTCCCCACCCCGGGACTACAGACTGAAAACAACCGATCATCCCCCGTAGGGTGACCGTGTCGATGCCTCACCGCGATCCCGCTGACACGCGGCCATGTCGAACTGTGGGAGGGTGAGCTTCTCCCCTTGCGGGAGCTCGCCCGCGTTGCCGCAACGGAGCGGCACCGCGTCTGGGCTCCCGCTCCCCGGGGCACCACCTCCCCCGCGAGAGACCTCCTGTTCGTGGGCGTTTGCTGCTCCGTTCACGGAACAGGCCTGCCGGGAGCCCTCACTCCTGTCCTTGCCATCTCAATAGGGAGGCGGTATGCAGCCCGGCTCGCATCAGAACCCCCAAGGGGACACCGATGTCCCCTCCCCCGCCCCAGCAACCGGACCCAGGAACGGGCTGTCCGCGGGACTCACCACCCTCAGCCTCGGCATCCAGCACGTCGTCGCTATGTTCGGGGCCACCTTCGTCTTCCCCCTCCTCATGGGCCTGGACCCCAACCTGGCCATCATGATGTCGGGGATTTGCACCATCCTCTTCCTGCTGATCGTCAACGGTAAAGTCCCCAGCTATCTCGGCAGCAGCGCTTCCTTCGTCGCCGCAGCCGTCATCATCGCCGCCGACGGTGGCGGCCCCGCCACGATCACCGGAGCGGTTCTCGTCACCGGTGTGGTGCTCGCACTCGCCGGTTTCGTCATCCACCTGCTCGGCCCCAACGCCATCGTCCGCGCGTTCCCACCCGCAGTCACCGGCGGGGTCGTCATGCTCATCGGGTTCAACCTGGCCCCCGTAGTCTCCGAGTCCTACTGGCCGTACGACCAGTGGACTGCGCTGCTCACCATGGCCTTCGTGATCCTGGCGACGGTCGTGCTGCGCGGCTTCCTCAGCAGGATCACCGTTCTGCTCGGGTTGGTGTTCGGCTTCGTCCTCTCCTGGGTCTTCGACCGGCTCTTCGGTATGACCCCGACCCCGCAGGAGGACGGCAGCGTCAAAGACGCCTTCCGCGTCGACCTGTCCGGTGTTGCTGACGCTCCCTGGTTCGGCCTGCCGGAGTTCCACGCCCCGGAATTCCACCTCTCCGCCATCCTGGTGGCGCTGCCCGCCGTGATCGCCCTCATCGCGGAGAACGCCGGCCACGTCAAAGCGGTGCAGGAGATGACCGGCAACGACCTCAACCCCTACATGGGTCGGGCGATCTTCGCCGACGGTGTGGCCACAGCGCTGGCGTCCTCGGTGGGAGGCGCACCCACCACGACCTACGCCGAAAACATCGGGGTTATGGCGATCACCCGCGTCTACTCCACCGCCCCCTACTATGTGGCTGCAGTAATCGCGATCCTGATCGGCCTGTGCCCCAAGTTCGGTGCCCTGGTCTATGCCATCCCGCAAGGGGTGATCGGTGGGATCACCGTCATCCTGTACGGCATGATCGGCCTGCTCGGCGCGAAGATCTGGGTGGAAAACCAGGTCAATTTCGCTGACCCGCTGGTATTGGTGCCGATTGCGGCCGGATTGATCGCTGGAATCGGCAATGTCTCTCTCGTCCTCACCGACGGATTCCAGATCAGCGGCATTGCGCTGGGCACGATCGTCATCCTCGCGGGCTACCACCTGCTCCACGCGCTAGCGCCACGGTCGAAGACACATGCGGCTCCTTCCCCCGGTGCTCCTGCCGGTTCCGGTGCAGAGGGCGGAAAAGCAGAACAGGACGCTGTGCAGGACTAGCGGAATGTGTGGTGCGGGCCGGAAAGAGTCCGGCCCGCACTTCGACGGCTGTGGGCAACCTGCGAGACACCATTCCCGCTCCCGGACGGTTCCCACGCAGGAGAGTGGTCGGGTATTGCGGGCGTCCCGGTAGAGGGCTCGTCCCCTACGAACGCCCTTGCACCGGTGCTCTCCTGTGCCGTCGATTCCCGGCTGGGCCGGGGAGGAACCGGTCCAGCCGCGCTCCGGGGTCATCTCCATTCAGCGCAGTACGTGTCAGCGCAGATGCGGGAACAGAGACGGACCCGCACATCTTTGACGGGGCGAGGAACAGAAGCGCCCCTTGGTTTCCCCGTTGTTGACGGTGAGGAAGTTGCCTGGGGCATGCTGTGTGCCGCCGTCCCGCTCTGTGGCGGCCACCGTCACGTACGAGGTGGACATGTGTTCCGGTCCGCCGTGTGCTGTGCGGTGCACGACGGTGTGCCTGGTGCGGTCCCAGCCGATTCCCCCGCGGCCCCAGGAGTCCATGAGACTGATGGCGATGACGCGGGTTGCTGCTGCGGGCACTGCACTTAGGGCGGCAGCAATGGCAGCGACGAATGCCGCTATCCCGCCGTGCTTCATTGTGCTCAATCCACTCCTCCGGGACCGCCGGATCCTCTGCTGTGCCGCCGCCTTTCCAACGGCGCCACCATCCAACCTAGAGAGCGGAGCCGTTCTTCGAAGCCACTTTCCCTAATTTTGACGTTTCAGAAAAACCGCGTTTCTCGATTATCCATTTATGGTTTGCTTTGCACGACAGAGCAGACATTGCAGAGCAAACAGCACAAAAGAAAAGATGTGTCATCGGGTAGCGCGGAACCGCGGCAGGTCTTCGGGAGTCTTTGTCGTAGAGTTCTCGTCCTATCGCCGCAGAGATGAGGAAACGTGACGGAAATCTCCCAGGAACTGACGTCTTTAGCGACCAGCGGGGCCGCAGCGCTGGTGCAGGCCATGACCACTGATCTTTGGTCAACAGTGCGCGACCGAGTGGCCGCACTATTCGGCGGAGACCAGGGGGTGGCAGCCGAACTCGATCAGACTCGCAGCGATGTCCTCGAGAAGACCCTGCCAGACGAAGACGCCCGCACAGAATGGCGTAACCGGCTGCGCCGTCTACTCCGCAACAACCCGGAGGCGGCCGCCGAGCTGCGGGTGATCCTCAACGAGTTGAAATACGAGGAGCCAGCGTCCAGCCAGGTGACCAACCAGATCTACGGCAATGTCACCGGGACGGCTTTCCAGGGACACACGTTCTACGGCGGGATTGTCTACCGGGGCGGTCCTTCCGACGGTTCGGGCTCTGTTTCGCACTCCCAGTGAGGGGTGTCGTGCCCTGGTCCGCGGGCTGCCTTGGTGAGTGTGCGGGGCAGGCGTCGGCTCACCGCGGTGCCGCCCCGCACTCCTCCCGTGGCCCGTTCTCACGGCCCTTGCCCGGCATGTTTCCGCTTTGTGCGGCACGGCCAATACCGGTGCTCCGCTCCCACACACGAGAGTTTCTTCTCGCAAGGGGTGAACGGGATGAATTTCTTTTTCTTACTGAAAAGAGGACGAATGTAGAGCTGGCGGGGATGGTTCCTTGAGGGGGAGGGCTCGTAAGGTGTGGTTATGGCTGAGGTTCAAGTGACGGACAGCGGGCGAGTGACCTCTCGCGTGGGAGACACTGTGGTGGTCCGGCTTCCGGAGAATGCCGCCACGGGGTACGTCTGGTCAGTGGCGAGCCTGGGGGACGGACTGTTGTTGGAAGAAGACAGCGGCTCGCCCGTGGGCAGCCTTTCCGGTGGTGCTCCCGGGGAGCATGTGGTGCGCGTCCAGGCTGAAGAACCGGGGACGTGGCATATCGACCTGCAGTTGGCCCGCGGTTGGGAGGCGGGGCCGGCCGAGGAGAAGCGCATCACGGTCGAAGTGTCGTGAGCTTCGCCGCTAGGGCGTGCCTGCGAGGGGCACCGCCGCGGCCGCGCTCATCCACTGATCCGCTGCAGGCTTTCCCGCACCTTCACTGTGTCGGGGTGGTCCGGACCGTAGTGCTGCTCCAGGTCGTCGAGTAGCTCCAGGAGTGTACGCCGGGCTCCCCCGGTGTCCCCTGCCCCGAGCTCCATGAGTCCGATCTGGCGGCGCAGATTCAGGGTGCGCTGGTCGTAGGGGCCGTAGCTGGCCTGCTGGTCGGCGAGCAGTGCACGGAGCAGGCGCAACGCTTCTGTGGTCTGTCCCATGAGGGCATGGCAAGTGGCTTCTCTGTGCCGGTAGTGCAGCACCTGTTCGTCGTCGGGACCGCGGTGGTGCGCGAGAACCTGGTGGAGTTCGGCGAATACGGGGGCTGCTTTGCGGTAGTCGCTGTCTTTGAACAGCACTTCAGCAAGCTCCCCGCGCAGAGTGAGTACCTGCGGGTCGTCTGGGGCGAGAGCGGGAACCACTGCGGAGAGCACTGCTTCCAGCAGTGTCGCCGCTTGGTTGTAGCGCGCTTCGTGAGCGAACGCCACGGCCACTTGGCGGACCTGGTCCAAGTCGACGGGGCCGCCGCGGGTCTTTCGCGGGATAGTGGGGCCAACCGTGTCGGTCATAGAGCCGACTACGGCGGAGTAGAGGTGGATCGGGTTGCTGCCTTCGGCCACCGTGCCGGGGAGGAAGCCTGCGCCCTGGGTGAACGGCAGTAGGGCGCGGCATACTTCGACGGCGTCTGCGGGCCGGTCCGCGGGGTGTTTCTCCAGCAGGCGCAGCACGAGCCGGTCTATTTCCTCTGGCACCTCGGGGCGTGTCGTGCGCACCGACGGGGCAGGCTCGTTGACTTGGCGGTGGAAGACTTCGTACTCGGTGCGCCCGTCGAACAGGCGCTGGCCGGTGAGCAGTTCGTGCATGACCAGTCCGAGCGTGTACAGGTCGCTTTGCGGCCCGAGAGTGGCTCCTTGGACCTGTTCGGGGGACATGTAGGAGGGGGTGCCGAGGAGGGTTCCAGTCCGGGTGAGGCGTGAGACGTCCGGGTCGTGGAACATCGCTAGCCCGAAGTCCAGGACTTTGATGGTGCCGTCGTGGCACAGCATGAGGTTGGACGGTTTGAGGTCGCGGTGGAAGATGCCGCGTTTGTGTGCTGCGGCGAGTACCGCGGCGACTTGCGCGGCAGCGGATGCCACCCAGGAGACCGGGATGTCTTCGTGTTCATCGATGATGTAGTCGAGGGAGATTCCTTCAACGAACTGCATCACCATGAACGGGCGAGAGCCGACGCGGGGGTCGTCGAAGACGCCGACATCGTGGATGGCGGGTGCACCTGGGTGTTCGAGTCGGGCCATGATGCGCGACTCGTGGAGGAAACGCTTCACCAGCGTCTCATCGTGCTGGCCGAAGGGGAAGCGGATGAGTTTGACGGCGACCTTGCGGTCCAGTCTTCGGTCGTGGGCGCGGTAGACCTCCCCCATTCCGCCTTCACCGATCGGCATCGATTCCAGTTCGTACCGGTCGTCGATGACCGTCTGTTCCGCCACCACGCAACCTTCCTGCACGCCCGTACTTGGGGGCAAAGTTACACCGTATGCGACAAACCGGGACGTTTCTTTCTGGGAGAACGCCATGCGGGAATGCCGTAACCGTTCCGGTTCATGGGGCTTTTCGGGGAACGGGTAGTTGAGCGGAAATTTTACGGCTCTGGCGGACAGGGTACCGGCAGGCCGGGTAGCGCAACGGGCATCCGACGGTCGATGCAAGGAGCAGGCATGCCAGCGACCCGGGTGATCACATCCCCGGTCTCCGGTCACTTCTACCGGCGCCCTAAGCCCGATGCGCCGCCCTTTGTGGAGGAAGGCCAGCGGGTTGAGGCTGGACAGACCATCGGAATGGTGGAAGCAGCAAAGCAGTTCACTGAGGTCAAGTCGGTTTCTTCCGGGACACTCGCTGAATTCGCGGTGCATGACCGCCAGAAGCTGGCGGAAGGGGACACTATCGCGCGTATTGCTGAACCGTAGGGTTTAAGCCGGCTCCGCGCTGGTCCGTCCAGCAGGGGGCGCTGGGCTGTCGTGCCGGGCCGGGACAGCCCTTCCCCTGTCGGCGGGTCATGCCCGCACCGGCCGGCAGCGTTCAAGGGCGTAGCGGTTGGGCCAAAGGTGGGGCGAGACCGTCCGCAGCAGGAGGGCAGGGAAGAATGGATCGGACGGTAGTCCACGGCCTGGGAAAGCTGCGATGGAACGCACACTCTTCGAACCCGCTCACGTCGAGTTCCGGGATGCGGTGCGGGAGTTTCTCCGGCGTCACGCTGTCCCCCACTATGCACGGTGGGAGGCGGAAGGCATCGTTGACCGGGAGCTGTGGCGGCAGGGGGGTCGTGCCGGTTTTCTGGGGACGGCTATCCCTGCCGCGTACGGTGGCGGGGGTGAACCGGATTTCCGCTACAACGCGATTCTCACCGAGGAGTGTGCGCGTGCCGGGATGCTCTCGCTGAGCTCCGGTTTCGGGGTTCACAACGATGTGGTCACCCCCTATCTGCTGTCGCTGGCTTCCGAGGAGCAGAAGCAGCGTTGGCTTCCCGGACTGTGTTCCGGGGACCTGGTGACCGCGATTGCGATGACCGAGCCGGGGGCGGGCAGCGACCTCAAAGCGGTGCGCACTACCGCGGTCCGGGACGGCGATTCGTATGTGCTCAACGGCACGAAGACGTTCATCACCAATGGGATCCACGCGGATTTGGTGATCGTCGTCGCGAAGACTGATCCGTCGGCCCAGGCCCGCGGCATCAGCCTTGTGGTGGTGGAACGCGGCATGCCGGGGTTCCGCCGGGGTCGTAACCTCGCCAAGGTGGGGCTGCACGCCCAGGACACTGCCGAACTTGTTTTCGAGGATGTGCGGGTTCCCGCGGCCAATCTTCTCGGTGAGGAGAACCAGGGGTTCGGCTATCTGATGCGTAATCTGCCGCAAGAGCGGCTGTCGATCGCGGTGATCGCGGTCGCTGCGGCACGCGCCGCTGTGGAGTGGACGATCCGGTACTGTCGGGAGCGTACAGCGTTCGGCCAGGAGATCGGCCGTTTTCAGCACAACAAGTTCCAGTTGGCGGAAATGGCCACCGAGGTGGATATCGCCCAGACCTATGTCGACCGGGCGGTCCTCGCCCACAACGCGGGCAGGCTGAGCCCTGTGGATGCGGCCAAAGCCAAATGGTGGACCACTGAGTTGCTGAAGCGGACCGCTGACACGTGTCTGCAACTGCACGGGGGCTACGGATACATGGACGAGTATCCGATTTCCCGGTTGTGGCGGGATGCCCGGGTGCACACGATCTTCGGGGGGACGACGGAGATCATGAAAGAGATCATCGGCCGTGATCTCGGTTTTTGAGTCTGGGAATCATCCGGCGTTCCGCGCACGTGAGACCTGCCATCCGCCGTGTGGCCGCTGTGCTCCCGCTAAGTTGGACGGTGTTTGACGTGATCCGTTAATTCTCTGAGTGTTTGGGAGTCCACCGATGTCCACGCGCATCTCCTCCGGGGCGGCGCGGACGTCCTCGTCTGCGTCTCCTGAGCAGCAGGACGCTTCTGCGCCGTCGTCCGGTACTGCCCGGAGCCTGCTCAGTATCGGCGAGCTCGCACGGCGCGCCCAGGTTTCTCCCCGCACGATCCGCTACTACGAGGAGCTGGGGATCCTTCCCACGCCCCAACGCACGGCCGGTGGGAGCCGCCGATATCCGCCGGAGTACCTCTCCTATGTCCAGGGGGCGCTGCTCCTCAAGGAGTTGGGTTTCTCCCTGGAAGAGGTGCGGGAGCTGTGCCAGGGGACGCAGGAGCGCACCGGTGAGGCTTCCGCGCGCACCCATGCCATGCTCGCCACCAAGATGGCCGTGCTGGAACAGCGGATTCGGCTGCTCTCCCGGTTGCACGACCTCATTCGCGCAGCCGCTGAAGGCGGCGGGGAGGCGAACAGCGGTGCCGCGGAGCTGCTGCGCCTGCTGGGAGAGGAAGCCCAGGCCGCCGGTTCCGCCTCCTCCCCCACGGGTCAGCGTTAATACCGCTCCCTCAGGCATGGGGAGCGGTCCGCGCCCAGAGCTGGGCGGGGAACGTCTCCGACACTGCGGCTACGTGGGGGGTAGGCTGCCCTCTCCCCCGCCATGGTGGGGCGGTATGAGACCATCGGCACCGTGACCACCATCCCCTCCCCTTGTCTTGTCCTGTGGGATATCGACCGCACCCTCCTCACCGTGGGCACGGTCAGTCAGGAGCTGTATGCGCACGCCTTCGCTTCCGTCGTGGGCCGTTTCCCGGAGGCGGTGGCGGAGATGGCGGGACGCACCGAGCTCGCCATCATCACGGAGACGCTGCAGCGCAACGGGATCAGGCCGTGCCCCGACCTGGTCTCCCGGTTCTCTGCAGCGCTCGTCCAGGCGGCGGAGAAACTGCGTCCGCGGATGCGCGAAGTGGGACGTGCGTTGCCTGGTGCTGATGCGGCGCTTCAGGCCCTGCACCGGTTTGGCGCTGTGCAGACGGTGGTCACAGGCAATATCCGGGATCTGGCTGCAGCGAAGCTCGCTGCGTTCGGTTTGGCCGGGTATCTCGACTTGTCTCTCGGCGGCTACGGGGACCAGAGTGTCGACCGGGCGGACCTGGTGCGTTGGGCGATGGCCCGGGCCGGGGAACGGCACGGGCCGTTCGATTCTGCGAGCGTGGTGGTGGTCGGCGACACCCCGCACGACATCCGCGGCGCCCACGACGCGGGCGTGCGGGCGGTCGGGGTGGCGACCGGGCGCAGCAGCCGCGCTGATCTTGCTGCTGCGGGAGCGGACGCCGTGCTCGATGACCTGACGGACACGGCCGCGGTCGTCCGGCTTCTCACCGGGACCGGGGAGCTGCGGCTCCCTTGATCCGGGGGAACAGGCGCGCTGCGGGATTTCGTGGTCAATGCAGGAGCGCGAAGACTGTGCCGCACACCACCGCCCCTTGGAGTGCGCCCGCAACGACTTGGGCGACCGTGTGGTGATCGAGTTCGACCCGCGACCAGGCGACGAGCGCGACCGCGGGAGCGGCCACTCCCCACATGAGCCCGTAGGTGAACGCGAGCGCAGTGGCGACCCCGGCAGCGCTTGTCGTGTGCACGGAGATCTTCCACCACCTGTTCACCACACTGGTGCTGACGAGTCCGGCCAGGATGGCGACGACCAGGGCCAGGACGATGCGGGGGGCGTCCAGCAGGAGCAGTACGGCGCAGCCGGTGAGGGCACAGCCGGTGGCGATGAGGAACGGCACCGTGCGCTGCCGGCGGTCTCTCAAGTGGTGGTCCTGCCAGTAGCCGCGTCGGACTCCGAGGAACAGCACGATGTAGGGGACGGCCACGCAGCAGAGGGCAGCAAAGAGCCCCCAGCCGACACCGGTGAGGCTGCGGGTGCCGGTCCAGCCGACTAAGGGCAGGGCAACCGTGACCAGAACTCCAGGGGAGAGTACTTCGCCGACGAGTACTGCTACGCGGCGCCGCAAGGCGCGCAACGGAGCTGGGGTGATTCCGGTCACTTTCGGTCCTGTTCTTGTGGTTCAGGGGTGGTGGGACACTGGGCACCCTAGACGCAATTGTGCTGCCATTGGGGCCGGTGTCACTGGGTCGCAGGACCATCGTGCCAGTCGGGCGCTGAGACGGTTTTCTCCACGCTCCTGTGCGCTGCGGGGGATGGCTGTTTCGCGGTTTCGCGGTGGGCGGGGTCGAGGTCTCCGCCTACTGCGACCACGGCTGCGGCCGCCAAGAGGCACAGTCCGCAGCCGATCCAGAAGATCGCCGCGGAGTAGCCGGGGACGACGAGGGGCACGGTCACACCGATCACGGAGCCGAGGTGGAAGATGGCCACGAATGCGCCGATTCCGCCGGAGACTCCTGCACGGGTGACCTGGCCAAGCATGACCACGGCGATGCTTTGGAATCCGGCGGTGAACACGGCGTAGAGCACCTGGGCGGTGAGGAGTCCGCCGTATCCGGTGCCCACCGCGACGAGGAGGAACGACAGGGTGCCGATCACGCAGACCCCGACGAGGGTGCGCACGCTGCCGTATCTTTCGGCGGCGGTGGCGAGGGGGACCAGGACGAGGATCTCCACGAAGGCGGTGAGGGCGAACAGGCTGGGGATGACGGATTCCGCGATGCCTGCGCTCAGGGCGTAGAGCGGCAGGTAGACCTGACGGAGGTTGTCGGCGCCGCGGAGCAGGAAGACCGCGGCCACGGCCAGGGCCACCAGCCACCATTCTTTCTTGCGGCCGCGGGCTGCCGGGTCTTCGGGTGTGGTCGGCTTGGGGTGGGCGACCGCGGGGAGGGTGACGCTTATCAGCAGGATGAGCCCGTAGAGGGCCATGCCTCCGTAGATGGGGTGGAAGAGCGGGCCCAGGGTTTGTTCGGCGAGGAACATGGCGGAGGCGAGGCCGAGCCCGGCAATGTAGCCGATGATGAATACGGTGCGTACCAGGCTCATGACGCGGGCTTCGGAGCGGGTTCCGTTGTCGAGTAGCGCCACGAAGGACGGGTAGATGAGGCCGCCGACAGCGATGCCGCAGGCGGCAGGGTAGATCGCCCACCCGGGGGTGGGGGCGGCGAGGAAGGCCGTTCCGGCGAGGCCGAGGGTGGCGCCGAGGGCGATCCCGGTCCGGTACCGCCCGTGTCGGCGGCACCATCCGCCTCCGAGGAGGCTGGCCGCCATGGCGGCGAGGGCGAACAGCACGTAGAAGATGACGATCTCTGGTTTGGTGACGCCGCGCTGGTCGAGCAGTAGTGGCAGGACCACCGTGGAGAGGCCGGCGAAGGCAGCGGCGTTGAAGACACCGAGGATGAGCCGGCCTATGCCGGATGTTTCCCGCGCAATTCCCACACGAATTCCCCCGTTCCCGGGTCGGGCTTCTGTTGCGGCGGCAGACCGGTGGTGGTCTGGCCGGAATCAGTCCTGATGTAGTCGGAGCGTACGGCCTAGGCGAATGATGATCCCTTATTTGGGAGCGCTCCCACGCCTAGGGGTGCTTCACCGGCGACAGCAAAGCATTCAGCAGGATCCCCGTGGGACACGGCTCTACCACACCAAGGAGAGGTAGGGCCACCAATTCGCTGTTCTATTCTGTTCGTTCCTGTCTGTTGTGTCGGCTTCACCGGGAACACCCGCGTTTTCCGCCTGCCGCCAGCGTGGATCCCGGTGGAAAATCCCCCGTTCTTCCCGTTCGCCCTTCCCCCAACAAGGTCGGTCTCCGGAACGGAAGCGCTTCCCGCCGTGTCACCGCTCTTCGTCGCGGGACAGCCCTGGAGCTGGCGTCGCTACCGTGGGAGCGGGCTGGCAGTGCTGGCAAGGGCGGTATCCCGCGGCAGCGGCCTCGGCGAAGGTACGGAACCCTTTCCGGTGGGGCGGGGTGATTCGGCGGGCGTGGCGGCACGTCGGATGGCACACGATTCCGGTGGTGTCACTAGCCACGTAGAAGATGCCGCGCCGGGCCAGCGTATGCAGCTCCTCGAGATTGGTGCCCTCGTCGTGCAGCAGGCGGTGCTTGACTTCAGCCCCGAAAATGTACTCGCCGGGGGAACCGTCGGAGCGGACCACACGGTGGCAGGGGATCAGCACGGGGACCGGATTGGTGGCCAGCGCCGTGCCCACCGCGCGCACTGCTCTAGGCCGGTTGATCTTCTGGGCGATCCAGGCATAGGGGCGCACTTCACCCCGCGGGATGGTCCGAGTGGCGCGCAGCACCGCAACCTGGAAGTCGGACAGGCCCCGCAAGTCAAAAGTGAGCGTGCTGCTGCGTCCGCGCCGCAGCGCCGACACCAGTCCAGCCGGGGGCCGGGGGGCGCGCACCAGCGGCCGCTGGAAGCGGCGGCGGAACTCTTCGGCTGCTTCGGCTCCGTGCCGCCGGACATAGGCGATGCCGTGGTCGGTGTAGGCGACGAAAAGCTCCCCGATCGGGCTCTCCACGGTGACCCAGCGGGCCACGATCCGGTCGATCAAGTCGGCGGGGGCGTCGACGGCCAGGTCTGCGAGCTGCTGTTCCAATGGTTCTTCACGCATAGCTACCTCCCCGGGTGAGTGCGCGGAGCTTGGCGAGCCCGCGAAAGATGTGGGATTTCGCGGTGCCCTCGGGGATACCGAGGACCGCGGCAACCTCGCTCAGGGACAGGTCGGCCACATACCGCAGCACGATCGCTTCCCGCTGCATGGTGGAGAGCTGGTTGAGCAGTGTGGCAAGCGCCCCGCTGGTCTCGTGGTGTTCGGCGATTTCAGCGACGTCCTGCCGGGGATCAGCGAGGTCGACGTCGTCGGTGAGGGGTGCTGGCGGGGGTTTGCGGGCAGCAGTGCGGGCCCGGTTGCGCCACACGTTCCACAGGATGGTCATCAACCAGGCCCGGGGTCGCATCTGGGAGCGGCGTTCCGGGCCGTAGCTTCCGGCAGCCCGGTATGCCCGCACGAATGTCTCAGCAGCCAGGTCCTCGGCATCCGCCCAGCGGGCGCAGAGCCGCAGCGCGGCCGAGAACACTGCACTGCGATGCTGGTCGTACAGCTCGATGAACCAGCGGTCGGCGTCGTCGGCGGTCTCCGCGATGGTGCTCACACTCTGGTAACCCCGGGCACGCCGGAAAGGTTGCACCCGCACATCGGTTCCCGGCGCGGTCGTGCGCTCTCCCCGGTGCGCGGGTGTTTTCTCTGCTCGTGTCGGTGTTCAGTGGGCCTGGTGGGCGGCGTGGCGCACCGCCTCGGTGATGCGTTCCCTTAGCCGCGCGAAACCGGGTGCTGCCCGGGGATTCTCCTCGTAGGGCAGGTCTGAGCTCTCCTCGAGGATGATCCGGCCGGGGCGGGCGCTGAGGACGATGATCCGGGTGCCGAGGAAGACCGCCTCCTCCACGTCGTGGGTGATGAACACGAGGGTTTTGCGGGTGTGCCGCCACAGCAGGCGCAGTTCTTCTTGCATGCGTTCTCGGGTGAGCGCGTCGAGTGCGCCGAACGGTTCGTCCATGAGCACGATGCCGGGGTCCGGGGCGAGGGCGCGGGCGATGGCGACCCGCTGCTGCATCCCGCCCGACAGCTCGTAGGGGCGCATCCGCGCAGTGTCGGCCAGCCCGACCAGTGCGAGCTGGTGCAGGGCGCGCTCCCGGCGCTCTTTGCGCGGGACGCCTGCCATGCGCAGGCCGAACTCCACGTTGGCGAGCACGCTCAGCCAGGGGAACGGGTGGGCTGTTGGAAGACGACGCCTCGATCAGGCCCGGGGCCGGTCACGGGTGTGCCGTGGACGGTGAGCGTGCCCCGGGTGGGTTGCTGGAAGCCGGCGATCAGGCGTAGCAGGGTGCTCTTCCCTGACCCGGAGGGGCCCACGACAGCGAGGTGCTGTCCTTGGTCGAGGGAGAGGGTGATGCCGTCGAGTGCGGGGACTGTGCCGTCGCGGCTCGGATAGTCGTGGCCGACCTCTCGCAGTTCCAGGGCGGCGGTCGTGGGGCTAGGGCTCCAGGACACGGGCGACTCCTTGGGGCGCGAGGGCGGTTTGGAAGTCCGCCAAGGCGGGTGCCGCGTCGATCTCCCCTTGGTCGGCGAGGAACTCAGCGGTCAGCCGGAGGTATTCGGCCAGCCGGCCGGGGTGGTCGGGGGTGCCGAGGTAATCGGGGGAGGCTTGTTCTGCGGCGTTGAGGAAGATGAGCTGGTCGATCTGCTTTTCGGCTTCCTCGGCGTCCAGGTTGAGTTCGGCGGCGATGGCTTCGACCGCGGCGGCCTTGTCTTCCTGGATCAGGGCCACGGCCCGGTTCTGCTGCTCTACCCAGGTGGCGAGCGCTTCCGGGTAGGCGGTGGCGAAGTCGGTGCTGACCACGCCGAGGTCTGCGGTGACCTTGCCGCGGTCGGCGAGTTCTCCGCTGGTGATGAGGGTCGTGCCGCCCGCGGCGCGCAGTTGCCCGAGCACCGGGTACCACACGAAGGCCGCGTCGATGTCGCCGCGCTGCCAGGCAGCCAGGATGTCTGGGGGTTCCAGGTCGAGGAGTGTGACGTCGTCGACGGTGAGGCCGGCTTCGTCGAGGGCGGCGATGAGGTGGTAGTGGGTAGTGCTGGCGAAGGGGACGGCGACCGTTGTGCCGGCCAGATCGGCGACCTCGGTGATGCCTTCGACGGCGACGAGGGCTTCGTTGTCGTCGATGACGTCGTGGATCCACGCTACCTGGTAGTCGATGTCGAGAGGCTGGGACAGGCCGCGGGTGACGGGGGCGCTTCCAGCCAAGGCGATGTCGAGTTCTCCAGCGAGGAAGGCGGTGTTGACGTCGCCGCCGGAGTCGAACCTGCTCCAGATGATCTCGGTGTCGGGCAGGGCTTCTTCCAGCCAGCCGTAGTGCTTGACGATGAGGTCTCCGTTGGGGATGGACTGGTAGCCGATGCGCAGTTGGGCGGGGACGCCGTCGGCAGGGTCGGTGCTCTCCTCGGCGGCTGTGCACGCGGAGGCCAGCAGGGTGGCGGCGAGTGCGAGCACCGTGGTCAGGGTGCGGGGGGATCGCGATGAGATCATGGGGTTCTCCTAGGGGGAGCGGATCTGGTGTGCGGGTCAGGTTCGGCCCCGCCAGGGGGCGAGGATGCGGTCGATGCGCTGCAGGATGCCGTCGATGAGCAGCCCGGACAGGCCGATGACGAAGAGTCCGAGGATGACGATGTCGGTCTGGTTGAAGCGCTGGGCTTCGCGGATCATGCCGCCGATACCGGGAAGCCCGTTGACGGTCTCGGCGGCGACGACGGAGGTGTAGGCCACGCCGACCGCGATGCGGACCCCGGTGATCACTTCGGGGAGCGCGTGGGGGAGGACGATCCACAGCGGCAGCCGCCAGGAGCGTGCGCCGAGGGAGCGGGCCGCGTGGAGGTAGTCGGGGCCGACGTTGCGGACCGCGTCAGCGGTGGCCACGGCAACGGGCGGCAGGGAGGCAATGATGAGCAGCCAGATCTTGGGTTCTTCGTTGATGCCGAACCAGATGACGAGCAGGCTGAGGTAGGCCAGTGGGGGCAGGGCACGCACGAAGGAGATGAGCGGCCCCAGCATGACGCGCAGGGCGGGGACCAGTCCGATGAGGAGGCCGAGCAGGATTCCTCCGGCGGTGCCGTATCCGCTGCCGGTGAGGATGCGTCGCATGCTGGCCCACAGGTGTTCGGGCAGGGTGGATCCGCTGAACCCTTCGGTGGTGGTTGCGACGGCCTGCTCCCAGACAGCGTGGGGCGGGGGCAGGATGACCGGGGGCCAGATCTCGGCGCGAGCTACTGCCCACCACAGGAGGAGGAAGCCGCCTACAGCGAGGGCGCGCAGCCCGAGGGAGCGGGCGGCTGCGGAAAGGTGGAAGCGGCTCCGGGTGGAGTTGTCGGAGTTGAGGCGGGTCCCGGAGCCGCGGTCTGTGGGGCCGGTGCGGGGCCGGACGGCAGTGTTCATGGCGTTGGCGCTGCGGTGGCTGCGAGAGTGCGGGGCAGGACGTATTCGCCTACGCGGTAGGCCTCTTCCAGGTGGGGCCAGCCGGAGAGGATGAACTCTTCGATGCCGAGGGCCTGGTAGTCCACGAGACGTTGGGCTACTTCGTCGTAGGAGCCGACGAGCGCGGTTCCTGCTCCTTCGCGGACGAGGCCGATTCCCGCCCACAGGTTGGGGGCGACTTCGAGGGAGCGGGTGGAGCCGCCGTGCAGGCTGGCCATGCGGGCTTGGCCCACGGAGTCCATGCGGGCGTAGTAGCGCTGCATGGCTGCGATGCGCTCGGGGTCCATGCCGTGGAGGAGCCGTTCGGCTTCCCGCCAGGCTTCGGCGGAGGTGTCGCGGGCGATGATGTGCAGGCGGATGCCGAATCGGAGGGTGCGGCCGGCGTTGGCGGCCAGGGTGCGCATTCGGTCGATCCGCTGGGCGACCATGTCCGGCGGCTCGCCCCACATGAGGTAGACGTCGCTGTGGGTGGCGGCGACCTGTTCAGCTGCGGGGGAGGCCCCGCCGAAGTAGATGTCGGGTGCGGGGTCGAGCGGGTCTGCGGGTCCCCACTGTTCCACCTGGTAGTAGCGTCCGGTGAAGTCGACGGGTGCTCCGGTGAGGGAGCGGCGCAGCACGGTGAGGAATTCGGCGGTGCGGGCGTAGCGCTGGTCGTGGTCGAGGAAGTCGCCGTAGGCCCGCTGTTCGACCGGGTCTCCCCCGGTGACGACGTTGACGAGCAGTCGGTTGCCGGAGATGTCCTGGAAGGCCCGCACCTGTTGGGAGAGCAGGGTGGGCAGGATGAAGCCGGGCCGGAAAGCGACGAGGAATTTCAGGTGCTCGGTGTGCTGGCTGAGTGCTGCGCAGATGGTCCAGGGGTCAGGGCAGCCCGCACCGGTGGGGGTGAGAGCCGCGGTGAAACCGGCGCTCTCTGCGGCGCGGGCAACCTGGGCGAGATAGCCGAGGGTGGCCTGGCGCGCAGGCGCGGGGGTGTCACCGGTGTCGAGACGGATCGTGGAGTTGCGGACCGCGTATCCGTCCCCGGTAGTCGGCAGGAACCAGTGGAAACGCATGCGGGAGCCCACCTTTCGCGGAGGCGTCGCACTACAGACAAAACCAACTATATAGGTAGGAAAACTCTTATATGGCACGCCTGCCCAGGATGCGCCTGTCGACCGCCTGCCTGTCGCGACGCAGACACCCTTCCGAAAAGCTCCTTCATTGCAGAGCAACAGGGGCCTCATCGCGCGTTGACACCGCGTTTTTCCTGGGGTGATCGCCAGTCCGCCTGCCAGCTCCCCTGAGGTCTGCCTACCGAAGCACCCTGACCCGGGGTGGCGGCGTCCACAGGCCGGGCAGTGCACCCTGGACCCACCGGGGCGCATTCTGGTGAAGCTTCGGAGTACCGCACTCCCCCGTTCAGACGGCCTGGCAGAGCTCCTCGGCGGGGCGCGCTAGTGCCCCCTGGGGAGGCGGGCCCGCCGCCTGGCGCGCCTGGTCTGCTCCGGGCAGAGAGCCGCGGTGCCCGTACACAGCCTCCCCTGGCCGCGGAGGTAACAAAAATAAAACCCACTAAACAGGTAGACTTAATTGAGTTATTGGCGCATCATGGTGCCATGCTCACCAGCGACATCCACCGCCCGGTGCGCGACGCTGACGCTGCCTTGCCTCACCGTGACGAGGAGCGGCTCCTCGGCGTCATCCCGCTGACAGACCGGCGCAAAGTCATGGTCGTCGTCGGCCATGTCGTCGAGGCCGCCAACGGTACGGACAGCACCGCCACCGGTCCACTGAATGACGACGCTCTGGTCATCGACCGCGACTCATGGCAAGTGTGGGCGTACGGAAAACCCGTCAGCCTCTCCTACCAGGAATTCCGGCTGCTCGCCCACCTGGCCTCAGCTCCCGGGCGGGTGTTCACCCGCCAAGAACTCCTCGACCAGGTGTGGGCTCCCGAAGCGCATACCACGGCCCGCTCGGTGGACGTCCACGTCCACCGGATCCGCCGCAAGCTCGGCGCGCTAGGCGAACGGCTCGTCACCGTGCGGCGGGTCGGTTACGTCTACCGGCCCCGCTGACACCCATCCCAGCCTTCCAGCTCCGCCCTCCTGCTCCGCGCAACAGAAGGACGCCGCTCATGTCCCTGACCTTCCACTGGTTCCTGCCCACGCAGGGCGACAGCCGCGGCCTCGTCGCTGACGGCGACCCGGCAGATGCCTCCGCCTGGCGCTCGCGGCCCCCTTCAGCCGGCTACCTCACCCAGATCGCCCGCGCCGCTGAGGACCTGGGCTTCGAAGGCGTGCTCACCCCGACCGGAGCATGGTGCGAGGACGCGTGGATCACCACGGCGATCGTGCTCGGCGCGGTGCAGCGACTGAAATTCCTCGTCGCTTTCCGCCCCGGACTGGTATCGCCCACCTTGGCTGCGCAGATGGCAGCGACCTACCAGCGGCTGAGCGGCGGTCGGCTGCTCCTCAACGTGGTCACCGGCGGAGAAAGCGCAGAGCAGCGCAGCTACGGCGACTTCCTCGACAAGGAAGCGCGCTACGCCCGCACCGACGAGTTCCTCCAGATCGTGACCCGATTGTGGGAGGGGGACACTGTCACCTTCCGCGGCGCGCACCTCACGGTTGAGGAAGCGGTACTCCACCAGCCGCCCCCGCAGCGGCCTCCCCTCTACTTCGGTGGCTCCTCCCCCGCTGCCCTCCGCGTGGCGGCCCGCCACGTCGACACTTATCTGACGTGGGGCGAACCTCCCGCTGCCGTCGCAGAGAAGATCGGCCGGGTCCGGGAACTGGCCGCCCAGGCCGGACGGACCCTCACCTACGGGATCCGACTGCATGTCATCACGCGCGACACCGCGGCTGAAGCGTGGCGTGCAGCCGACCACCTGCTGGAACGCCTCTCCCCCGCCACGGTGGCGCAGGTCCAAGCCGGGCTGGTCCGCAGCGAATCCGAAGGCCAGCGCCGCATGCTCGCCCTCCACGGCGGCAGCCGCGAGCGTCTGGAGGTCTCCCCCAACCTGTGGGCCGGGGTTGGGCTGGCCCGCGGCGGGGCAGGAACCGCGCTCGTCGGCAGCCACACCGAGGTGGCCGACCGCATCGAGGAATACCACCGGTTGGGCATCACCGAGTTCATCTTCTCCGGCTACCCGCACCTGGAAGAGGCCTACTGGTTCGGTGAAGGCGTGCTTCCCTTGCTGCGGCAGCGTGGGCTGTGGCGCCCCCCTGCCGCTGATACTGACGCCGCGCCCGTGCACGTACCTTTCGTGGGCAGCCCGCGGCTGTCGGCTCCCGCTTCCTAAGAAACCGAGGAGAAACCACCGTGTCCATCACTGTCCTCGTCGGGAATCCGCGTCCGCAGTCGCGTACCGCCACTGCGGCGCTGACCGCGGCCCGCCACGTAGCGGGCGCACTCGGACTCCCCGGTGACCCCGAACTGGTCGAGCTTGCCCCACTGGCCCCGTCGCTGCTGCTGCCCGGCCCGCCTGCCGAGGTCGCTGCGGCACTGGAGCAGGTGAGCCGGGCCGAGCTGCTCGTCGTCGCGAGCCCGACCTACAAGGCGACCTATACCGGGCTACTCAAGGTCTTCCTGGACTTGCTCCCTAGTGGTGCCCTTGCCGGTGCGACCGCCCTGCCGCTGCTCGTCATGGGCTCTGCGGCGCACACTCTCGCCGTCGAAGTGCACCTGCGCCCCCTGCTTGTCGAGCTCGGCGCGCATGTCCCGTCGCCCGGACTCGCTGTCCTCCACGACACCGTGCCCCGGGACGGATCAGCCAGCCCGGAGCTGGACTCCGTGGTGGCTTCCTGGACGGCTCAGGTCGCCCCCCACATCCGCGCACGCCATCACAGTCGGACAGCCGTGTAGCTGTCGCCGCTGCCAGACCGCACTTCGAGGAGTCTCGATGGGCAATTCCCATACCGCTGTGCGCCCGGCGCAGCGCCCTCCGATCGCCGCGGACCAGTTCCGCCAGCTCCTGCGCCACCACCCTGCCGGGGTCGTCATCGTCACGGCTGACGTGGCGGGCCACCCCGTCGGCTTGACTGCCACGTCCTTCACCAGCGTCAGCCTCGACCCGCCCCTCGTGTCCTTCTATGTCGCCACCACGTCGTCCACGTGGCCTCGGCTGAGCCAGGCCAGCCTCTTCGGCGTGCACCTGCTCAGTGCAGACCAAACCGAGCTGGCCACCCGTTTCGCCGCCAAAGGAGTGGACCGGTTCGCTCCGCCGACCCGTTGGTCCCGCGACCGGGACGGGGTGCCTGCTTTGGACGGGGTGACCGCGCGGCTGGTGTGCTCCCGGGCCGCGACCCGCCTCATCGGGGACCACTGGTTGGTCGTGGGCCGCGTCGTCGCCGGCACAGTCCATGATCCGCGCCGGTCTCCGCTCCTCTACCACCGCGGATCGTTCGGGGGATTCACCCCGTTCTAAAGGGCCGCGTCTCCCTGGGAGGACTGCGGAATACCGTCCCATCCGCCAATAACCTACTTTTCAAGTAGGAAATAAAGACTTGTTTCTGCGTCCGCCCTCCACCAGCACTAGCCGGAAAGGAACACCACCGTGACCGACCAGCCGTCCCAGCCCGCACCGCTGAAGTTCGCCTACTGGGTCCCCAACGTCAGCGGCGGCCTCGTCACCAGCACCATCGAGCAGCGCACCGACTGGAGCTACGACTACAACCGCGAACTCGCGGTCCTCGCCGAGAACAACGGTTTCGACTACGCGCTCACCCAAGTGCGGTACATCGCCAGCTACGGGGCCGACCACCAGCACGAATCCACGAGCTTCAGTCTCGCCCTCGCCCTGGCCACCGAGCGGCTGCGCGTCATCGCAGCAGTCCACCCCGGCTTGTGGCACCCGGGTGTCCTCGCCAAGTGGGTCGCCACCGCCGACCACCTCACCCACGGCCGGATCGCGATCAACGTGGTCAGCGGCTGGCTGAAAAACGAGTTCCTCGCGCTCGGCGAACCCTGGCTGGAGCACGACGAACGCTACCGGCGCACCGAAGAGTTCATCCGCTACCTCCGCGCCGCGTGGGAAGGCAGCCCACGCGACTTCGTCGGCGACTTCTACCGGCTGCACGGCTACGACCTCAAACCCAAACCGCTGGACGTGCCCGGCCGGGGACTGCCTGAGATCTTCTTCGGCGGCAACTCCACGGCCGCCCGCGGAACCGCTGGCCGCAACGCCGACTGGTACTTCTCCAACGGCACCGACTTCGAAGGATTCACCGAACAGGTGACCGAGGTCCGAGACCACGCCACCCGGGCGGGACGCACGATCCGGTTCGGCCTCAACGGGTTCGTCATCGCCCGCGACACCGAAGCAGAAGCCCGCGAAGTGCTGCGCGAGATCATCGCCAAAGCCGACCGGCGGGCCGTAGCCGACTTCCGCGACGCGGTCCGCCAAGCCGGAAAGTCCACCGCCGACGGCAAAGGCATGTGGGCTGACTCCACCTTCGACGACCTCGTGCAGTACAACGACGGTTTCCGCACCCGACTGATCGGCACCCCCGAGCAGATCGCACGCCGCATCGTGGAGTACAAGGCGCGCGGCGCGGACCTGCTCCTCCTCGGATTCCTCCACTACCACGAGGACGTCGCCAACTTCGGTGCCACCGTGCTGCCGATCATCCGCGAACTGGAGCAGAAAGTCGACGAGCGCCTCGCTGAAGGCGCCCCCGTCGCCGAAGCAGTCCGCGCCGCCCAGCACGCCTGACCTGGTCTGTCCCCCGGCCCCGGCGCTCCCGCCGGGGCCGGTCTCCCCGCACACCTGTCCTGATTCTCCGCACACGGATGAGGAGGCACCATGAGCACGGAACAGACCGAACGGCCCGCCGAAACTTCCCCGGCCGGGTCTTGGAACGACCGCCCAGCCCCGCGCACCCCAGCCGAGTGGCTCACCCGGGCCGCCGAAGTCGGCGCGATCCTCGCCGCCGACGCTGTGGAACGCGACCGCGCCGGCCAAACCCCGTACGCCGAAGTCCAACTCCTCAAAGACTCGGGCCTGGTCACCCTGCTCGGCCCGGTCGAATACGGGGGCGGCGGACAGACCTGGGAGACCGCCTACCGGGTGACCCGGGAAGTCTCCAAGGCCGACGGGTCCATCGGGCAACTGCTGGGCTACCACTACCTGTGGTCGTGGGCGGTGCGGTTCCTCGGCACCCCGCAGCAGATCGCCGCAGTCGAGGAGCTCGCCACCACCAACCGGTACTTCTTCGGTGGCGCAGTCAACCCCCGCGACGACGACCTCGTGATCACCGAAGACGGCGACACGCTCGTCTTCAACGGACGCAAAACCTTCTCCACTGGAAGCAAGGTCTCCGACCTCACCGTGCTAGAAGGCGTACTGGAAGGAACAGACCAGCACATTTTCGCGATCGTCCCCTCCGCCCAGGACGGGATCGTCTTCGCAGACGACTGGGACAACATCGGCCAGCGTCTCACCGAATCCGGCAGCGTCCGGATCACCAACGTCCGCATCTCCTGGGACGACGCAGCAGGCTACGTCAACCGGGAGTTCCGCCCACTCGTCTACAACACGCTGAACCTGCCGGCCATCCAACTCGTGTTCACCAACCTGTACCTGGGGATCGCCCAGGGGGCGCTGGAGACCGCCGCCGCCTACACCCGGTCCACGACCCGGCCGTGGCCCTACGGCAGGGACAACAAAGAGTCCGCGGTCGACGAGTGGTACATCCTCGAAGCCTACGGGGACCTGCAGTCGAAGCTGTGGTCCGTGGAGGCGCTCACCGACCAGGTCGGCACGCAGCTCTCCCAGATCCTCCACGGCGACCGGGAAGCCGTGACCGCACGCCAGCGCGGCGAGATCGCGGTCCGGGTTGCGGCCGCCAAGCAGCGGGCTATCGACGTCGGCTTGGAGGTCACGTCCCGCATCTTCGAAGTCACAGGTGCGCGGGCCACCGCATCGTCGGTGGGGCTCGACCGGTTCTGGCGCAACCTGCGCACTCACAGCCTGCACGACCCAGTGGCCTACAAGCGACGCGAAGTGGGACGCTACACGCTGCTCAACGAGATCCCTGAACCCACCTGGTACACCTGATCCTTTCCCGTACGGCGTCCGGCCTGCTCTAAGGCCGGACGCTTCCGCTGCGGCCCTCCAGCGGACAGTCGCACACCCCGGTCTGGCACACCACAAGGAGGACCCCCGATGACCGACACGGTCACTGCGCGTCTCATCACCGATGACAGTGACGCGCTGCAGACCGCCCACGCTCTCGTCCCGCGGCTGGCCGCCGAAGCCGACCAGCGCGACGCAGAACGGAGACTGCCGTGGCCGGAGCTCGCGGAGATCCGCGCGAGCGGCCTGCTGGGAATCACCGTGCCCGCTTCGCGGGGCGGCGCGGAAGTAGCGGCGGCAACCGTGGCCGAAGTGATGCGCCTGGTGGGAACAGTTGACCTCAGTGTGGCGCAGATCCTCCAACCCCACTTCGCGTTCCTCTACTCACTGCGCCGCAACGGCAGCCCGACACTGCAAGAAAAAGTGTTCACCGACGTGCTCAATGGGGCGCTGGTCGGCAACGCCCAGGCTGAGCGCACCGGAAAGCATTCGCACGACCAGCGGACCACACTGGAGCGGACCGGGGCCGACCGGTACCGGATCACCGGGGTCAAGTACTACGCGACCGGTTCGCTGTTCGCCCAGTGGCTGGCAGTGACAGCTCTCCTGCCGGTTTCCGGGCATGCGGACCCCCAGCCGCACGCGGTCTTCGTGCCCGCTGACACCCCCGGGGTGGAGGTGGTCGACGATTGGGACGGCATGGGGCAGCGCACCACCGGCAGCGGCACTGTCCGCCTCACCGGGGTGGACGTCTCCGCCGCGTGGGTGGTCCCGCACTACCGCTCGTTTACCCACCCCTTCCCCTATGGACCGTTCGCCCAGTTGGGGCATGCCGCGATCGACATCGGCCTGGCTCGCGGCGCACTAGAGCGGGCGGCAGAATTCGTGCGGACCCGGAGCCGGCCCTATGTGGAGAGCGGAAGCGACACGGCGACGGGCGACCCCCTCGTGGTCCAGCAGTTCGGGGAGCTGGAACTCCAGGTGCGGGCCGCCGAGGCCCTATTGGAGCGTGCTGCGGCGGCAGTGGATGCGGCCGACGCCCACCCGACCGCCGCTACCGTGGCCGAGGCGTCCCTTGCGGTCGCGGCCGCAAAAGCGGCGGGCGGCCGGGCCGCGGTCACGGTCGCCAACGCCTTGTTCGAGGTGGCGGGCACCCGGTCCGCTGCGGATCCGCTCAACCTGCACCGATATTGGCGGGATGCGCGCACCCACACCCTGCACGATCCCATCCGGTGGAAGATCCAGCATCTCGGCCGGTTCGCGCTTACCGGGCAGCGTCCACCGCGGCACGGTCAGATCTGATCTGGGCTGGTTGCCGGCACAGGTCCGGGTGCCGTTCGTGCGGGATGATGAGCGGGGTGTGCGTGCGGGGGTCGGCGATCACGTCGCAGGCGAGGCCGAACACCTGGTGCACGAGGTCAGCGGTGAGCACGTCACTAGGGGTGCCGTCGGCGACGATGCGTCCCGCGTTGACGACGATGAGGCGGCTGGCGAACCGGGCTGCTTGCGCGAGGTCGTGGAGCACCGCGACCACAGTGCGGCCCTGCCGGTTCAAGTCGGCGAAGAGTTCCAGCAGGTCGTACTGGTGGGCGATGTCGAGGAACGTGGTGGGTTCGTCCAGCAGGATGGTCCCGGTGTTCTGCGCGAGGATCATTGCTACCCATGCCCGCTGCCGCTGGCCGCCGGACAGGGTTTCCACCAGGCTGTTGGCGTGCGCGGCTAGCCCGGTGAGTTCCAGGGCCTGGTCGATGGCCGCCTCGTCGTCAGGGCTCCACTGGCGCAGCAGCGTGTGGTAGGGGTGGCGGCCTCGCGCGGCGAGGGAGCGCACGGTGATCCCTTCGGGGACAGCCGGGTTCTGCGGCAGCAGCGCCAGTTGCCGGGCCACGTCTTTGGATCGCTGTTTGCGGATGTCGCGGCCGTGCAGCAGTACTCGGCCGGACAGCGGACGCAGGACCCGACCCAAGGCTTTGAGCAGGGTGGACTTGCCGCAGCCGTTGGGGCCGACGATCGCGACGAACTCGCCTTCGGCAATGTCCACGGTGAGGTCGCGCACCACGGGGGCGGTTCCGTAGCCGAGGGTGAGGTGTTCGGCGCGCAGTTCGCGCCGCGGAAAGTCCTGCTCCGCCGCGGGGGACGGTTCTTCGTTGGTCGCGGTCTGGTTCACAGTGCTCCTCTCCGCCACTCGCGTACCAGCAGGAAGCCCAGGTAGATGCCGCCCACGGCCAGGGTGGCGATTCCGACGGGAAGCCCGTCGGTGAACGGGAAGTGCTGCACGGCAAGGTCGGCCAGTGCGAGGATGAGTGCACCGACGAGCGCGGAAACCACGAGGTTGGGTCCAGCGAGCCGGGTGAGGCGGCGGGCGATCTGCGGTGCGGTCAAAGAGACGAACGCGATCGGTCCGGCCACGCTCACTGCGCCCGCTGCCAGGACCACAGACAGGGTGATTGCGGCGGTGCGGGTCCGCGTAGCCCGCGCGCCAAGGCTGTCGGCCAGCTCGTCGCCCATCTCGGTGAGTGCTACCGGTTGGGCGAGGGCAGCGAGTAGCGGAACAGCGAGGGCAACCACCAGCCAGATTGTCGCCGCGTGCTCCCAGGAGCGTGCCGACAGGGTGCCGTTGACGTAGGCGGCGAGCACACTGGCCTGGTCGCGGGCGAGGGCAGCGACCACGAACTGGGTGAAGGCCGCGGACATGGCGGCAACACCGATCCCGGCGACGACGAGCCGTCCGGGGTGTCGCAGCCCGGTTCCGGTCACTGTGGCCACGGTCAGCACAGCGGCGACTGCGCCCAGCAGTGCGCCGAGCGGCACGGGGACGGTGCCGGGGAACGCTAGGGCGACGAGGGCGGCTCCCGCGCTCGCCCCCCAGTTCACGCCGATGACGTCGGGGCTGCCGAGCGGGTTGCGGGTGACGGACTGGAACAGGGCTCCCGCCATGCCGAGCGCAGCCCCAACCCCGATGGCCACGGTCACGCGCGGCCCGCTCAACCGGTGGAGGACGAACATGTGGACGGGGGAAGCGTTGCCGGTGAGCACGTCGGCCACGTCGGTGAGGGGAATCCCCAGCTTTCCTAGGGAGAGGGTGGCCACGACGGTGAGGAGGAGGGCGGCCGCCAGCAGCAGCGCCCACAGCAGGGAGCGCAGGTGGACGGGCAGCGCTACCGCGGAGCCCACACGCAGGTTCAGGGCGGACGGTCGGGTCATGACGGCCCCCGCATGCGGCGGACAGCGTGGAAGAGGAAGGGGGCGCCGACGAACGCGGTGACCACGCCGACCATGAGTTCTGCGGGGCGCAGCAGGAAGCGGCCGACGACGTCGGCGAGCAGCAGCAGGGTGGGTCCGGCGAGGAGGGCGAGGGGCATGCAGGTGCGGAAGTCGCCCCCGATGAGGGCGCGTACCACGTGCGGGACCGCCAGGCCCACGAAAGCGATCGGTCCGGTTGCGGCGGTGGCTCCGGCGGCGAGCAGCGTGGCGGCAGCCAGGCCGCCGGACCGGATGAGGAAGGGGTTGGCGCCCAGCGCGGTGGCGGTTTCTTCGCCGAGCGCCAACGTGTTCAAACTGCTGGAGAGCAGGAGGGCGAGGAGTGCCCCGGCGGTGAGGAACGGCAGGACGGAGGCGATCACGTCGAAGCCGCGGCCGGCCAGGGAGCCCACCACCCAGTAGCGGTAGTTGTCGAAGACGTGCGGCATGCTCAGCGCGACGGCTTGCACGTAGGCGGTGAGCACGGCGGAGATCACAGCTCCAGCGAGGACGAGGCGGACGGTGCTGCCGGTGCTTTCCCGGCCGCCGAGGAGGTAGGCGACGAGGCCGGCGAGCAGGGCGCCGGGAAGCGCCCACCAGACTGTTGCCGTGGTGGAGGTGGGGCCAAGCAGGGCGATCGCGGTGACGACGGCTGCCATCGCGCCCGCGTTGACGCCGAGCAGGCCGGGGTCGGCGAGGGGGTTGCGGGTGATGCCTTGCAGGAGCAGTCCGGCTGCGGCGAGGGCAGCGCCAGCGAGGATGCCGAGGATGGTGCGGGGGTAGCGGCTTGCTACCACGGTGGTCGTGTAGGGGTCGGCGGTGCCGGTCACGGCCGCCCACACCTGCGCGACAGTGGTGGGTTTGCTGCCAACGGTGAGGCTGAGCAGGACCGCTGCGGCGAGCGCGAGGAGGGTGCCGCCGAGCAGCAGGGTGGTGCGGGCGGGGCTGGCCTGGAGTGGCGCCGGTGGGGTGGTCACGATCGCCTTTGCCATGGGATCAGGGAGCAGGGTGCGGCCCCAGCAGGGCCGCACCCTGGTGGTTAGCGGTCGAGTTGAGCGACGGCCTCGTCGATCAGGGGAAGGTAGCGGTCCAGGACCCACGGCACGGTGAGCGGGTTGATGATGGAGGAGGCGGTGACGAAGGACGTGTCTTCGCTGACCACTACCGATCCGCGTTCGATTGCCGGGATGGACGCGTACAGCTCCTGGGATTCGATTTCTTTGCGGGTCTCCGCGTCGGTGTAGAAGGTGAAGATAAGGTCGCTGTCCTTCAGCTTGTCGGCGTTTTCCAGGCCGATGACTGCGGAGGCGGTGCCTTCGGTTTCCGGCAGGGTCTCCACGACGGGGTCGACCTGCAGGCCGAGTTTGCTCACCATGGCCACGCGCTGTTCGTGGGGCATGAAGACACCGAGGGTGCCGGGACCGTCAGTGTAGATGTAGGAGAAGGTGAGCTCGGCGTATTCGGGGCGGGAGGCGGCGGCCTCGTCGAACTGCCGCTCGATGTCGTCGATCAGTTCCTGGGCTTCCTCGCTCTGACCGAGGGCTTGGCCGATGATCTCGATCTGCTGGTCCCATTCAATGGTCCAGGGCAGTTCAGGGTAGGCGACGGTGGGGGCGATGTCGTTGAGGATGTCGTACTGCTCCTGGGTGATTCCGGACCAGGGGGCCAGGATGACGTCGGGTTCCAGTTCGATGATGGTTTCGAAGTCGATGTCTTCGCCGCCGGTGAACTGGACGGGGAGTTCTTCGCCGGCTTCGGTGACGGCTTCGTAAATCCACGGCAGGTAGCCGGTCTCGTCGCTGCCCCACTCGTAGCTTTCGATACCCACGGGGACGGTGCCGAGCGCGATCGCGGTTTCGGCTGATCCTTGGCCCAGGGTGACGATCCGCTCGGGTTTTTCGGTGATCTCCGCAACGCCGAGGGCGCTTTCGATACGGACCGGGAAGGCGCCGTCAGCCGAGGGGGCGGTGTCCTCACCACCGTCCGTGCTCGATCCCCCGCAGGCGGCGAGGCTGAGAATCACAGCGGCGGCGATGCCCGCGCTCATGAGGCGTGCGGGCAGGGTGCGGAGCGTCGAGTGCATGCTGGTTTCTTTCTCTGCTGTGTTAGGAGAGGGGCATGGTGTCGGGTTGACGGGGGTTGTGCGGGTGGGGACTCGTGTCCCCCACCGCCAATCCCGACAAAAGCGACAATGCACACAAGCGAAGGTAAGTCTAACCTTACTTAACTCGGAGCTCAACGGCGGTACCGCCCCGCGAGGGCCGCAGCCATCGACCCACGATACGGAAGCGCCGCTTCGACCGGTCCGCCACCCCTCCGCAAATCCCCGTACTCCCCTACTCCGCACTCGCAACAGCGGTCCGCCCGTCCGCCTCGCGGAAATCCGCTACGAAACGCATTCCTGTCACAACACTGCCGGTTCAGCACCCGCAATCAGGCCTCACAGAAACCGGTCTTATCTACACCAGGAAAACCTCTAAGTCAAGGCCAAAACCTCCTTTTCTGCCAACAGTAATATTGTTAACATTCATGCGCACCGATTAATGTTCCGCAAAACGTTAAAGGAGAACTATGGCCGGGCAGACGACTGTCGACTCTCGCCGACAACCACCAGAGGAAGTGGACGTCCTGGTCGTGGGAGCCGGCTTCTCCGGCCTGTACGCCCTCTACCGTCTGCGGGAACTCGGGCGTAGCGTGCACGTCATCGAAACCGCTGGCGACGTGGGCGGTGTGTGGTACTGGAACCGCTACCCGGGGGCGCGGTGCGACATCGAGAGCATCGAGTACTGCTACTCGTTCTCCGAGGAGGTCCTCCAAGAGTGGAACTGGACTGAGCGGTACGCTTCCCAGCCCGAGATCCTGCGCTACATCAACTTCGTCGCCGACAAATTCGACCTGCGGAGCGGAATCACCTTCCACACCACGGTGACCGCGGCAGCCTTCGACGAGGCCACCAACACGTGGACGGTCGACACCAACCACGGCGACCGGATCCGCGCCCGCTACCTCATCATGGCCAGCGGCCAGCTCTCCGTCCCGCAGCTCCCCAACTTCCCAGGGCTCAAAGACTTCGCCGGCAACCTCTACCACACCGGGAACTGGCCGCACGAGCCCGTGGACTTCTCCGGGCAGCGGGTGGGCGTGATCGGCACCGGGTCGTCCGGAATCCAGGTGAGCCCACAGATCGCGAAACAGGCTGCGGAACTGTTCGTGTTCCAGCGCACCCCCCACTTTGCCGTCCCCGCCCGCAACGCGCCGCTCGACCCGGAGTTCCTCGCCGACCTGAAGAAGCGCTACGCCGAATTCCGGGAAGAGTCCCGCAACACTCCCGGAGGAACCCACCGCTACCAGGGGCCGAAGTCCGCGCTGGAAGTCAGCGACGAAGAGCTGGTGGAAACCCTGGAACGCTACTGGCAGGAGGGCGGCCCCGACATTCTGGCCGCCTACCGCGACATCCTGCGCGACCGGGACGCCAACGAACGGGTCGCTGAATTCATCCGCAACAAGATCCGCAACACCGTGCGCGACCCGGAGGTGGCGGAACGCCTGGTCCCCAAGGGCTACCCGTTCGGCACCAAGCGCCTCATCCTGGAAATCGACTACTACGAAATGTTCAACCGGGACAACGTGCACCTGGTCGACACGTTGTCTGCGCCGATCGAGACGATCACGCCGCGCGGGGTGCGCACCTCGGAACGGGAGTACGAACTCGACTCCCTGGTGCTGGCGACCGGGTTCGACGCGCTGACCGGGGCGCTGTTCAAGATCGACATCCGCGGTGTGGGCAACGTCGCTTTGAAGGAGAAGTGGGCCGCAGGGCCACGCACCTACCTGGGACTGTCCACCGCCGGGTTCCCCAACCTGTTCTTCATCGCAGGCCCGGGCAGCCCGTCTGCGCTCAGCAACATGCTGGTCTCTATCGAACAGCACGTGGAATGGGTGACCGACCACATCGCCTACATGTTCAAGAACGGCCTCACCCGATCCGAGGCAGTCCTGGAGAAAGAAGACGAGTGGGTGGAGCACGTCAACGAGATCGCCGACGAAACCCTCTACCCCATGACCGCCTCGTGGTACACGGGCGCCAACGTCCCCGGTAAACCCCGGGTGTTCATGCTCTACGTCGGCGGCTTCCACCGCTACCGGCAGATCTGCGACGAGGTGGCTGCCAAGGGCTACGAAGGTTTCGTCCTCACCTAGCACTCGGCTGTCGGGTCCGTCCGGCTGCGGAACGGTCCCGACAGCGGGCAGGGCCGCGATCGAAACGCCTTTCAGCCTCCTGCTCCGCAGCCCTCCCTCTGACAGGTGGAGTCCTCCACCGGTATCAGGGCTGGACAGACTGCCGGTTCGATACGGCTCTCTCCCCCGGGGCGCGCCCAAGGTGCGCCCTGGACTGTCCGGACGCGGGATCCCTGTCCCCGCGCTCCGCGCAGGCTGGCGCGTCCTTCCCCGGGCCCGCGGGCTGCCGTCCTGGGGAGCACGCGCCGGCCCGTGTGCGTCTGCGGTGGTGGGCGCCGCCTCCTGCCAGGCAGCACGGCAGGAGGCGGCGCCTGTCTCTAGCGAGCACACTGTTCCTCCCTGGCAGGGGTGACCGGGCACTGCAGGCCGGTGCCGGTCTGCCTCGTCACCCCCGCTGTTCTTCCGCGCATGCCTGCCCGGGGGCGTTTCCCGGAGCGCGCGCGGGATTCACCACGGCGCGGCCCCGGACGTTGCCGCGTGCCAGCCGTTCGTACGCCAGGGGCGTCTCCTCCAGCGCGTACTCTTCAACCTCCACGGTGATCCGTCCCTCGCGGGCGAGCGCGAGCACGTCGACAAGGTCGGACTGGGTGCCCCAGTAGGGGGTGCGGACGACCGCTCCGAGAGGCACCAGGTTTACGGCCACGGGCAGCCGCCCCTCCCCCACCCCCACGATGCTGATCTCCCCGCCGGGGCGGAGACTGCGTGCAGCCATGCGCAGGGTGGCGTCACTGGCGACGAAGTCGAAGACCACGTCAGCGCCTACCCCTTCGGTGAGGTCCCGCACCTGGTCGGGGACCGTGTCCGTGGAGGGCAGGGCCGTGTCCGCCCCGCAGCGGAGCGCCAGTTCCCGCTTGTCGGCGGCCATGTCTACCGCGATGATCTGCGCGCTGCTGAGGGCACGCAGGATCTGGACCGCGAGGTGTCCGAGCCCGCCGATACCGATGAGGAGGGCGGTGCCGTCGGGCGGCAGCCGGGGCAGCGCGGACCGGACCGCGTGGTAGGAGGTGAGCCCCGCGTCGGTGAGCGGGGCAGCGCGGACCGGGTGGAGACCGCGCAGGGGGACCAGGTGGCGGGAATGGGGGACAAGAAGGTAGTCGGCAAGTGCGCCGTCCGCGCCCAGCCCGGGCGGCAGGATGCCTGCCGCCCGGGCGTGTGGACAGTGGTTTTCTGCCCCGCTCCGGCAGGTGCGGCAAGCGCCGCAGCCGTGCGGACCGTACACCGCGACCGTGTCGCCTTCGGCCAGGCCGGAGATGCCCGCGCCGACGTCGACGACCACGCCGACCGCTTCATGTCCCAGGGTGATCGGCAGCTTGTAGGGCAGGGCTTCGGGCGGTCGGCTCATGACCACCAGGTCGGAGTGGCACAGGCCGGCGGCGGTGACTTCGAGGACGACCTGTCCGGGGCCGGCCACGGGGGCGGGGATGTCGCTCAGGTAGAGACCTGTGCCGTCGTAGCGGACCGCTCTCACGGGTTCTCCTACACGAGTGCGGCAAGGGCGTAGGCCTGCTGGGTGGCGAACGTGATGCGGCGGGGAGCGTAGGCGTCGCCGAGGAGGTGCACGTTGGCCTTGCCGTGCCGTTTGAGTTCGTGGTAGAGGCTGTCGTCGGGCACGCCTCCGGCGGCTACGACCACACTGTCGAAGCCGGTGATCTCCCCGGGGATGTCGGAGTAGATGTTGCGGGTGGCCACCCGCCCTTCCTCGATCTGTACGACGCGCTGCATGAAGGTGAATGCCGCGCCCGCGGCGGTGAGCTTGGCGAGCGGGGCGCCGATGGTGTACTTGCCGACGAGGGGTGCGGGACCGGGGGTCTGGTAGACGAGGTGCACGTGGTGGCCGTGGTCAGCGAGGTAACCGGCGATGGTCAGCGGCTGCATGTGGTCTTCTGCGGCGGTGAGCAGGACGCGTTCGCCGATCTGTGCCGTCCCGGCGAGGACGGCGTGGCCGTCGACGACGAAGGGGGCGTCCGCCCCGGGGATAGGGAGCCGCCGTGGGACGGCTCCGGTGGCGACGGCGACCACGTCGGCGTCGAAGGATAGGACGTTGTCGACGGTGGCGGTTCGGCCAAGTTCGACGGTGACGCCGGCGCGGCGGAGCCGTCCTTCCTGCCAGGTCACGAAGTCGTGGTAGGCGGCGTTCTCGGCGGCGCGGGCGGCGATGCGCATCTGGCCGCCAAGCTGTTCTTCCCGTTCCCACAGGGTGACCTCGTGTCCGCGTTCGGCGAGCAGCCCGGCGAGTTCCATGCCGGCGGGGCCGCCGCCGACTACGAGGACGCGCCGGGGAGTGCGGGCCGGGGGTAGGGGGCCGTCGAGTTCCCGGGAAGCATACGGGTTGATGGCGCAGGCGAAGGGGAGCTTGTCGACGAGGCGGCGGTGGATGCATTCGTTGCAGCCGATGCACGGGCGGATTTCGTGGACGCGGCCCTGTGCTGTTTTCGTGATGATTTCCGGGTCGGTGATGATAGCGCGGGCCATGCCGACGAGGTCGGCTTGTCCTTGGGCGATGACTTTTTCGGCTGTGTGCGGGTCGGTGACCCGTCCGGTGTAGATGACGGGCAGGGAGACGGCTCGGGTCACTTGGGCGGCTAGGTCTGCCCATTGGGCGGGCTGGTAGTAGTGGGGTTGGATGTAGCTGGGCGCGCCCCAGTTATCGCCGACGACGACGGACAGGTAGTCGATTTTTCCGGTGGCTTCGAGGGCTTTGGCGATGTCGACGCCTTCGGCTGCGTCGTATCCGCCGTCGAGGGCCTCGTAGAGGTTCATGCGGACGCCGAGGGTGAAGTCGGGGCCGACTTCAGCGCGGATGGCGTCGATGATCTCCAGGAGGAAGCGCATCCGCCCGGCCAGGTCGCCGCCGTATTCGTCGTCGCGGTGGTTGGAGGCTGGGGAGAGGAACCATTCCAGCAGGTCGTCGTGGTTGGCGTGGAGTTCGACGCCGTCGAGTCCGGCTGCTTTGCCGCGGCGGGCTGATTCAGCGTATTCGTTGATGAACCAGGCGATTTCGTCGCGGTCGAGGGCGTGGGAGACCTGGTTGGCGACGTATGCGGTGACCGTGGGCGAGGGGCCGTGCGGCATGCCGCCTTGCATGATGAGCTGCGCGGTGACGTAGGCCCCGGCCTCGTGCAGGGTGTCGGTGAGTTTGCGGATGCGGTCGTGGAAGTACGGCAGGCGGAACACTCCGCGGGCGGCTGCGCCCACACCGGTGGGTTCGAATCCGGGGACCAGGTGGTTTTCGAGGGCGGCGCTGATTCCTCCGACCCATGCCAGGCCGGCGCGGGCCCGAGCTGCCCAGTAGGCGATGTTGCGGTCGGCTTCCGCTTCGTCGGGGCTCCACAGGTTGCCGATGGGGGTGGCGTGGGGCGTGGCCATGATCCGGTTGGGCAGGTCCATGCGGCCTACGCGGATGGGGGTGAAGAGGTGGGTGAACTGTGTCGTTTCCCGTGGTTTCATAGGGCGCCTTTCCGCGTGACGTCAGCCATCCACAGGCAGATTTGTGATAAAATTCATAATTACTATTATTATGAAATTGAGAAAAAAGTGGTGGCTTGGTGCTACCGAAACCCCCGCTAGCGGAGGCTCAATGACCACCCCAGTGGATCCCGCAATCGCTGCCGTGGCCGCAGCCGCGGCCGCGGCCCCTCCCCTCACCTCCCTCACCCCTGAACAGGCGCGCGCCCGAGTCGCCGCAGGCAACAGCTCTTGCGCCAACGGCCCCGACCTGCGGTCGGTACGCGACATCCGCCTCCCCGTCGCCGACGGACAGATCGGCGCGCGCGTCTACACCCCCCACGCCGCACCGCGAGCCACCTTCGTCTACCTGCACGGCGGCGGCTGGGTCACCGGCGACCTCGACTACAGCGACGAACTGTGCCGCTTCCTCGCCGACCGGCTCGCCTGGACCGTGGTGAGCGTCGACTACCGGCTCGCCCCCGAACACCCCTTCCCCACGCCCGTGAACGACGCCTACGCCGCGGTGCAGCATGTTGCCGCCACCATCGCCGCGAACGGCCCGCTGGGAGTGGGCGGGGACAGTGCGGGCGGCAACCTCGCCGCGGCCTGCACCCTGCGTGCCCGCGACGAACACGGGCCCCGCCTCGACTTCCAAGTGCTCCTTTATCCGGTGACCGACCACGACTTCACCCGCGCCTCCTACCAGACCCACGCCACCGCCTTCCCCATCGGCGTCGCGGAGATGCGGTGGTTCTGGGACCACTACCTGCCTGACCCCGAACGCCGCGATCTGCCGCTCGCGTCCCCGCTCCGCGCCGAACTGGCTGGCCTGCCGCCCGCCCACATCGTCGTGGCCGGACACGACCCTCTGCGGGACGAAGGGGTGGCCTATGCCGAGCGGCTCCGCGCAGCCGGGGTGAAAGCCAGCCTCGCCGAATACCCGTCGCTCACCCACGGCTTCTTCCGCCTGACCGGGGTGGTGCCCGCGGCACGCGCCGCCGTCGACGACCTGATTGACGCCTTGCAGCTCCTCACCGAAGACCACTAACCAACCCTCCGGTGGGGCACTGCGGTCGCAGTGCCCCACCGCGGTTCTCCTCCCCTTAGGACCAGGACAGGGCGGAGAACCGATCCGCGCACGGAAGGTCAGGCCTCACTGCCGGGGCGGCGTTGCTGCATCGCATCACTCCACAACTGGTCGAAGTAGCTCTGCAAGTCGGGGTAGCCTGCGGCGTGCCACTCCAGGAACTCGTCGTAGCCGACGTCAAGCCCGGGAGCGGTCTGCTCCACCTTGGCCGTCCACTCCTCCAGCGCCTGCTCGAGGGCGGTGACGAACGCCTCGCTGTCGGGAAGCGCACTGTTGTTCGCTGCCTCGGCCAAAGCCTGCTCGTTGTAGGCGGCCAGCGCCTCCCGCGCGTCCTTCGCCAGCGGCAGCACCGCGCCGTCGTTCTCCTCGACCTGCGTCAGGCTGTCAGCAATGTTGTCCCAAGTGGACTCGTAGTTCGCTTGCAGCAGCACATCGAGCCGGTCGTACAGCAACTGCTGGGCTGCCAGCGGCAAGGACTCCCACGTGGCGAGACTGATCGCGATCGACCCGCCCGCGTTGCCGAAACCGACCTCCGGGTCCACCACGAAGTAGGGGGCCGAGGGGATGTAGCCGTTGAGCGCGGCCACGGTGAACGTGCCCAGCGCACAGTCGACCACGCCCCGCTCCAAGCTTTCGAACATCTCGGCGTAGTTGACCGTCGACGGCTGCATGCCCAGTGCCTCGACCTGGCCGTTCTGCACTCGGCTCTGCGAAGCGATGGTGGCGCCCTTCAACGAGTCCAAATCGGCGCGCTCACTCGTACAGGAGTAGGCGATCGCCCCCGAGTGGAACGCGGGCAGCAGCAGTTTCATCCCCCGCGCTTCGAACTCTTCGTAGAGGGCGTCCTCCTGGGCCGCGGTCTCCAGGATCGCGCCGTGCCACTGCAGCAGCCCGTCGACCGGGGTCTGGCGGCCGACGAAGCTCACATCCCACATGACGTTGTTGGCGGGAAACTCGGCGGGCTCCAGGGACGGCATCACTGAGCCGATGTCGAGCCGCCCGTCCGCAAGCGCGTCGTCGACCTCGTTAGCGGGGGCGATCGCGTTGGAGAAGACAATCTCGAACGTGATCTTGCCGTCGGACCACTCCTCCACGGCCGCCGCGTATTCTTCGAACCGGCGCCCGGTGGCCGCCCCCTTCGGCGCGGTGCTCTGCAGGGTCAGCGTCACTGGTTCCATGTCCGCTAGGGCGGCAGCGTACTCCTCTTTGGACGCCCCGTAGTCAACCGACGGGCCGCCGCCACCGCTCCCCCCGCTGCCCCGGTCTTCGGCACAGCCGGCAGCGATCAGCATCACGGTAGACAGCACCGCCGCTGTTTTCAGCGGCTGCAGGCTGCTTGTGTGCGGGTTAGCCACTGGTTCTCTCTCCTCCCGTTGAAGTTTCACCACGGTCCTGCTGGTCGCAGGAGGATCAGGGGGATGCGACGAGCCGCGCCACCGGGACGGCCTCACTGTTGTCGGGGTGCACGAACTCCACGCGCACCGGCCGGTCGACGGCCGGGGGCACCTCGTCGGCGTTGACAATGCGCAGCGTCAGCCACGGTCCTTCAGCGGTCTCCACGATGCCCACGATCGTGTCGGGCACGGGCGTGCCGTCGCGGGAGCGGCCGGGGATGACGGTCCAGCTCACCAGCGTTCCCTCACCGGAAGCGGCCCGCCACTCCAGGTCCGCGGCGTGCGTGGTCACGCACAGGCGGGCCTCGGGAGGCGACCAGGTTCCACGGCTCGGTGAGTAGCGCAGCATCAGTTCGCCCCGTGCAGCACCGTCGAAGAACGGGGCAGAGTAGTCGTCTCGGACGACGGGGGTGACGGTCATCGCGGCTCCTTCCTCGCTCATCGGGTCTTGGCGTGCGGGCTGACGATGAGCGTGGCGTGAAAGTCGAGGACTCCCCCGTTGCCGCTCACCATGATCAGGTCGTTTTTGGCTACCTGTCGCTGCCCGCCCTGGCCGCGCGCTTGGATGACCGCCTCCGACAGCGGGGTCATGCCCCACATGTAGTAGGAGGACAGTTCTCCGCCGCCGGTGTTCGTGGGATGGCTGCCCCCGGGGGCCAGGGCACCGCTGGCCACGAACTCTCCGCCTTCGCCTTTGGCGCAGAACCCGTAGTCCTCCAAGGTGAGCAGCGTGGTGTAGGTGAAGCAGTCGTAGATTTCGCGGATGTCGATCTCGTCGACGGTGACGCCAGCCATCCGCAGTGCGGCGGGCCCCGACTGTGCGGCCCCGCTGACCAGGCCGAAGTTGCTGTCGCGGTAGCTGGTGTAGCCGGGGTGAGCCTGGCCCCAGCCCCAGATGTGGACCGGCGGCTGGGCCAAGTCGGCGGCGCGTTCCGCGCTGGTGACGATGATGGCGATCGCACCGTTGCTGACCAGACAGCAGTCGAGCAGCCGCAGCGGGTCAGCGATCATCCGCGAATTCTGGTGGTCGTCAATAGTGATCGGCTCCCGCATCTGCGCCAGCGGGTTCATTGCTGCCCAGGCGCGAGCGGCGACCGCGACCGCCCCCAGTTGTTCACTGGTGGTGCCGTAGGTCTCCATGTGGCGGCGGGCCGCGATCGCGTACCGGGCCGGGGCCGATTTCAACCCGGCAGCAGCGGGCAGTGCTTCCACCCCGGTCAGCGGGCGGTTGCCGCCCGCGTAGGCGGCCCCGCTGCCCCGGCCTTCTTTCAGCGGCGCATCGGCGTAGACGCAGGCGACCACGTTCGCCATGCCGGCAGAAATCGCCATGGAGGCGTATTGGACCATTTGGATCGCCGAGGAGCCGAAGCCTTGGATCGTGGTCAGCAGCCGCAGGTCCCGCAACTGCAGGGTGGACTGCAGGCGCAGGTCCGTGTCGTTGTTGACCCCCGGGTTGACCAGGAGCCCGTCAATGTCGGCCAGGGCGAGTCCCGCGTCCGCGGCGGCCCGGGTAACGGCTTCCACAGCGAACTCGGCGGGGGTGCGGCCGTAGACCTTGCCGAGTTGGGTCATGCCGAGCCCGGCGATAGCGGTGGGGGTGATGTTCACTCCTGCTCCTCTCCACGACGCGGCAGCGTGACCTCCACGGTTCCCGGTCCGACGCTGACCCCGGACGAGTTCTCGCTTCGGATCGTGAGCTCGACCACGCCCACCTCGTCCTCGACGCGGGTGCCGGTGACCGTGGCAGAGACACGCACGGTGTCGCCGACGTAGTTGAACGCCCGCATCCGGAAACCGCGGATGCTGCGGATCGTCCCGGCGGGTCCGATCCAGTCCCGGACGCACCGCTCCCACGTGCCGAGGAGGAACGACGTGTTGGCGTACATTTCCTTGGCGCCGGTGCTCTGCGCGTATTCGGTGTTGTGGTGGATGGAGTTGAAGTCGCGGGTTGCTCCGGCCGCCATCACCATCCGGTAGACGGTCAAGGGGTAGGCGACACTGGGCAGTTCTTCGCCGACGGTGACGTCTTCGAAGTACCGCTGGTGCATCAGGGGGTTAGTCATCACTGGCCTCGGTCTTGTTCTTGGGCACGTAGGCGTAGGTGCCGATCCGGATCCGTGCGACGACCTCACCGGTTTCGGTCACCACGTCGCTCTCCCAGGTGAGGAAGGCGCCACGGCCCACTGACGTCTCCTTGGGCACGCACGACACCAGGCGGCGGCCGCGGCGGCCGATGCGTTCCCCGGCCACCACCGGACGGATGAAGTCGATGTCGATGTCGGTGCCGAAGAAACCGGTGGTTTTCGGCCCCAGGGGCATGTCCTGGTTGTTGATGGGGCTGCGCACCGGTTGCGCATTGCGGTCGTCGCTGTCGAACAGCACTTCGCCTGGCTGCCACAGCGGCGGGATCGTCCAGGTGAGCACACCCGTGTAGGGCATGGTGACGTCAGCGAACCCGGCGGCGCGGGCCACGGCGGGGTCCGTGTGGAGCGCGCAGTCGAACTCGAGCGGTTCGAGGTAGCGGCGGATCGCCCCGCGCTCGACCGGGTCAGCCCCGAAAACTGTCTCCCCGTCGGAAAAGTCGCGGCCCACGGCGTCGACGACGGGCTGCCATTCGGCTTTCCAGTCCTCGGTCTGCATGCCGCCGCTCATACCAACACTCCGTCCTCGGTCAGTTGCGCGATCCGCTCCTCGGAGTAGCCGAGGATGTCGCGCAGCACGTACTCGTTGTCTTGGCCCAGCGTCGGCGCGGGCCGGGTGACCTCGCCGGGGGTGTCCGAAAGCAGGTAGCGCGGCCCTTCCACGGTGGTCTGGCCGTGGATCGGGTGCGGGAGCCGCACCAGGTGGCCGCGGTGCGCGAGCTGCGGGTCGGCGGCGAAGTCAGCACTGGAAGCAGACCGGTGCGCGGGCACACCGACCGCTTGCAGGCACTGTTCGACGTCGGCGGCGCGTCTTGTCTTCGTCCACTGTGCGATCTGCTCGTCGAGGAAGTCGGCGCGGGCGCGCCGCTGCTCTGCGGTGCGCAGATCAGCGCGGTCAGCCAGGTCGCTGCGGCCCATGGTTTCAGCGAGCCGCCGCCACTCTGCGTTGTTGCGTGCCGCGATCGCTACGAAGCGTTCTTTGCCGTCCTCGGCCTGGCATGGGTAGACGCCGTGGGGGGCGAACACGTCGTCGCGGTTGCCGCGGCGCTGCGCCACTGTGCCGTCGAACCCGTAGTGGGCGACTTGGGGGGACAGGAAGAAGACGCCGGCTTCCACTTGGGCCACGTCGATGTAGCGTCCCCGCCCAGTGCGGCGGCGGTCTTCGAGCGCGGCGAGGAGGACGACCAACGCCAGCCGGGGGCCGAGGTAGTCGGTGTAGGGGCCGAAGGGGCCCAGGGGCAGCCGGTCTTCCCAGCCGACCAGGTGCTGGAATCCGCTGAGCGAGGCACCGACGTTGCCGTAGCCGGCCAGCGCCGACCACGGCCCGGTCTGGCCCGCGATCGAAGTGCTGAGCATGATGAGGGACGGGTTGTCGCGGGAGAGCGCGGCATAGTCCAGTCCCCACTTGGCCATCTGCCCGGGGGAGAAGGATTCGATGACCACGTCGGCCCAGCGGGCCAGGTCGCGGACGACTCCGCGGCCCGCCTCGGTTTTCAGGTTGACGGTCAGCCCGAGTTTCCCGGCGTTGCAGTTGCCGTAGAGGGCGGAGTTCTCCACGCCGGGTTTGCCGCCGTGGAAGGGCTGCATGAGGCGGGCGGTTTCGATCCGGCGGCTGGATTCCACGCGGACTACGCGGGCACCGAAGTCGGCGAGAGCACGCCCGATCAGGGGTCCGGCCACAACCCAGGACAGGTCGAGGACGTTCAAGCCGTCCAGGGCGCGGGTCATACGCTCACCTCCTGCGCGGTCAACCAGTCGGCGAGGACTTCCGCGGTGTGTTCGCCTAGCCGTGGGGCGCGTCGCCGCACCCGGGGTTGGGCGTCGCCGCTGACGTGGGCGAGCGTGCCGGGGATGCGGACGGGGACCCCGTCGATGTCCACCTGCGCCCAGTAGCCGCGTTCGTCCAGGTGCGGGCTGGCGGCGATGTCGGCGACGTCGAAGATCGCCATGCACAGCAGCCGGTGTTTCATGGCTGCGTCCAGCACTTGGCGTTTCGTGAGGGTGGCGAGGAAGTCCGCTACTGCGGCGCGTGCCTCAGCCAGGTCCGCTTCGGTGACCTCGCCGTCGGCGATGCGCTGGGGCAGGGTGGTCCAGTCCCAGGCGGCGATCCGGTCGCTGACCGCGTTCTCGGAGTGCAGCCAGGCGAACAGCCGGTTGGTGAACTCGCCTGAGGCGGGTCCCATCGACAGGTGGAGTTCCACCATGCCGTCCGCGCACCGCCATTTTTTGAGCCGGTTGGGGGTGGCTGCGCCGCTGCCGCTCTGGTCTTTGCCCGCGGTGGGCTGGCGGTGCCATTCCGGCTGGGGGTCCCCCACGTCGTGGGAGAGCACCCGGGCGAGGGTGGCGGTGCCTAGGCTGGCTTGGGCGGAGACGTCGACAAGCTGGCCGCGGCCGGTGGTGGCGCGGGCGTGCAGCGCGATCAGGGAGCCTGCCGCAGCGTCCGCGGAGGCGTGCAGGAACGCCTGGGGGACGCTGATCCGCAAGGGTGGGCGCTCTTCGTCGCGGTGCGGGTCCAGCGGGCCGCCCGCCGCCCAGACCACGAGGTCGCAGTCGGCATAGCCGGATTTGGGTCCGGTCCACCCGAAGGCGCTGATCACCGTGGTGATCAGGTGCGGGTGGGCGGCGCGCAGCGCATCAGGGTCCAGGCCGCGTTCCCGCAGCCAGGCCTCCGGCAGGGAAGTAATCATGATGTCGGCGCGTCCCGCGAGTTCCCGGGCGGTGGCGACCCCCTCGTCGCTGTCCAAGTCGAGTGCGATGCCGCGTTTGTTGGCGGCGAACGTCTCCCAGAACATCGACGGGCCGGCCCCGCCGTGTGCGGTCGGCGGGGCTGACCGCGCCGAGGACCCGGTGAGGGGTTCCAGTTGGACCACGTCCGCTCCCAGGTCGGCGAGCAGGCGGCCGCAGAGCAGCCCTCGCTCGTCGGTCAGGTCCAGAACGCGGAGGTGTTCAAGCATCGGCAGTCGTGCTTTCCCCTAGCGAGATCGCCGATTCGGGGCAGGCGTCGGCGGCCTCCCGGGCCTGGCCGTGCAAGTGGTCGGGAACGTCGAAGGTCTGCCCGCTTTGCGCGACGAAGCCTTGTTCGTCGTCGCTGAGCAGGTCGGGGGCGACCGCGTAGCAGCGGCCGTGGCCCATGCACCGGGCCGAGTCGATGGAGATACGCATCGGTCTTAGGCCTCCCATTCGAGGGGCAGGGTGGGCAGGGTCAACTGTCCGCCGCGTTCGGTCAGCGTCACGCCTTCTCTGATGCGGTAGTGCGGGATGCGCTGGTGCCATTCGCGCAGCACGATCGCGAGTTCGAGACGGGCCAAGTGCATGCCGAGGCAGCGGTGCGGCCCGGCACCGAACGCGATGTGCTGGTTGACGCCTTTGCGGTCGGGGTTGAACCGGTCGGGTTCGGGGAACTTGCGCGGGTCACGGTTGGCTTGGGCGATCCCCAGCCACACCACGTCGCCGGGTTGCAGGTCGAGGCCGTGGAACTCGGTGGGTTCCTGGACTTCCCGTCCGACTTGGAAGACCAGCGGGTACATGCGGAGGAACTCTTCGACGGCCCGGGGGACCAGGTCGGGGTTGTCGATGATGGCCTGCCGGTCGGCGTCGTTGCGGGCCAGGTGGGCGTAGATGTAGCCGAGGGCGCTGCGGGTGGTGTCCAGCCCGGCGAGCATCAACGTCAAGCAGATGGTGAGGATGTCCTCTTCGGGGATGGGGGTGCCGTCGATGCGGGCTTCCAGGAGCCGGGTGACCATGTCTTCCTTGGGGTCGCGCGGGTTGGCGCGGCGTTCCCGGATGGTCTCGGTGAAGTAGTCGATGATGTTCTTCCTGGCTTCCGCGACTTTGGCCGGGTCTTCCCCAAAGAACCCGGCGAAGACCGTCTCCGACCAGGGCAGGAAGAACTCGCCGTCGCTGACGGGGAGCCCGAGCAGGGCGAGGAAGAGGTCGGTGGGGTAGCGGATCGCGAACTCGGCGACGAAGTCGCAGCTTCCCTTGGGTTGGAGTTCTTCGATCAGTTCGATGCAGCGTGCGACCGCCATGGGTTCCATGCGGCGGACTGCGGCTGGGGAGAAGAACGGGTTGAGGACCCGGCGGAGTTTGGCGTGGGCTTCCCCGTTGAGGTCTTGGGGCAGCAGTGCCGTGCCGGAACGGGAGTCAGGGTTGATGGCGCTGCGGACTTTGGTGGTCCACGTCTCGTGGTGCTGGAAGCCTTCGACGACGTCGTCGTAGCGCTGGATCATGAGGAAGCCGCGGTCGGTGGTGTCGTTGAACCGGAACCGGCTGGCTTCCCGCTCCGCGTCGAGCATCGCGTAGTGGCCGTAGATTTCCGTGTCCGTGCTGAAGTCGGTGTGGCTGACCGGGCACTGCTGGATGCGGATGGGTGCGGGCATGACAGGCTCCTCCTACTTCTGTGCGGCTGCCATGTCGGGGATGAAGGTGGCGATCTCCGGGACGAGGATGAGGATCACCGCGACAGCGATCGCCATGGGCAGGAACCAGCCGACGGAGACGAACACGTCTTTGAGGCTGATCTTGTGCCCCATGTTCACGTCGGGGTCTTTGACCATTCCGTGGATGATGAAGGCGAGGATGCCGACGGGCGGCGTGACCACGGCGAGTTCTCCCATGAACACGGTGAACACGCCGAACCACATCAGGGAGATGTCGAGCGAGTTCAGGGTGGGGATCAGGATCGGAATGGTCAGGACCATGATGGCCATGGGGTCCATGAACATGCCGAGGATCAGGTAGACCACCACCATGACCAGCAGGAACTGCACCCGGCCCAGGCCGAGGCTTTCCACGGCGTCGGCCATGCCGGTGCTGATGCCGGTGAGGGTGAGCAGGCTGGTCAGGGCGGCCGCGGCGATGAGGATGAAGAAGATCGCGCCGACGCTGCTGACGGTGGCCACCGCCGATTCCACCACGGCGGCAAACGGCCGGTTCTTGCGCTTCCACATCAGGGCGACGATGAGCGAGAACAGGGCGGCGGCGGCACCCACTTCGGTGGCGGTGAACACACCGGAGAACATGCCGGCGATGATGAGGACGATCAGCAGCGGCACCGGCCAGATCCGGACGAGGCTGACCAGGCGCTCCTTCCAGGTGGTCTGGTCCTGTGCGACTGCCGCGCCTTTGGTCTTGCCGACCAGTTCCGGCCGCACGACGGCGAAGCCGACGATCATCAGGGTGAACATGACGGCCACGAGCAGGCCGGGGCCGATACCGGCGAGCAGTTGCGGGCCGATGGGCACCTCGGCGATGCCGGCGTAGATCACCAGCATGATGCTGGGCGGGATGAGCTGGCCGGGCAGGCCCGCGACGATGACCGCGCCGATCGCCATCCTGCGGTCGTATCCGGCTTTGAGCATCTCGGGGATGCCCATGCGGGCCAGGGCGTAGGCGGTGCCGACGGAGGAGCCGCTCACCGCGGCCAGGCCGGTTCCGGCGACGTTGGTGCCCACGGCGAGTCCGCCGGGCAGCCAGTTGAGCCAGTGGCGTCCCGCCAGGTAGATGCTGTCGGTCATGCCGGACCGCCACAGCAGCAGCCCCATGAGGACGAACATGGGGACCACGCTGAGGGTCCACTCGGCGACACCGTTGTAGACCAGCTTGCTGAAGGTGCTTTCGATCAGCGGCATCCCCCGCAGGGCGTACAGGCCGAGCAGTGAGGGGATGAGCATGGCCACGGCGACCGGCACCCGCAGGAACAGCAGGGCCAGCATCATGACGCAGGCCATGGCCCCGATGGCTTCGGGGACGAGGGGAAGGAACACGCAGACCGCGGAGCCGCCGAGGACGATCAGCGTCACTGCGGCCACGATCCACGGCCGGCGGCCTTCTTTCACCGTTCCGGTGGATTCCGTGGAGCGTGCCGGGTTGGTGTTGTCGAGGGTCGCGCTGGTTTCGGTTGCGCTCGTCATGGTGGTCTCCAACTACGCGGCAGCGGGCTCAGTACCCGGTTGCTCGTCGTCCTCGTCGGCGTCGGGGTGGCGGATAGCCCGCACGGTGGCCCACGCGAACTGCACGGTCAGGCTGGCGAAGGCGAGGGGGACGAGGAAGTAGACGGGCCAGGAGATGACGTCGCTGACCCCGGCGGTCATCGTGATCTCCCAGGCGTGCACGGCTTCCTGCCAGCCGTACCAGGCGAACCCTGCGGCCAGGAGCGCGCTCGCCGCACAGCCCACCGCGGTGACGTAGGGCTTGGCTGCCCGGGGCAGCATGCGGAAGACCAGGTCTGCCGCGATGTGCTGGCCGCGTAGTTGCGCGGCGACGAACCCGAGTAGGGCGACGATCGGCATGTACCAGTACTGCACGTATTCCAACGTGTTGGGCAGCGGGCTGTTGGCGAAGAAGCGCAGCAGGGCGTTGGCCGTGATGTGGAACATCATCACGAACATCACGACTACGGCGGGGACTTCGATGAGGAGTTCGGCGATGCGGCGGCCCTTGGGCTTCGATGGTGCGCTCATGGCATCTCCGCGGAATGGACAGCGGTGAGGAGGCGAGGGGGTCCGGGGCGGGGGTCCGCCCCGGACCGTGCGGGGGTGAGGGGCGTGATCACGACGGGCGGTGTTCGAGGAGGATCTCCTCGAAGACCTTGGCCACGTAGGGGTCGAGGTCGACCGCGTCCTCGGTGTACCACTCGGCGAAGCCGTTGTAGTCGGTCTCGTTGGTGTAGCCGAGCTCGTCTTCGACGATCGTCGACCATTTGGCGGACGCGTCCTTGATCCGCGCGACGAACGCGTCACCGTCCTCGATGGCCGGGGTGGTGCTCAGCTCCTCGAGGAGTTCGGCGTTGACGTCGTTGAGAGCCTTGCGGGCGTCTTCTTCGAAGACTTCGATGGAGCCGCCGGCGTCGGCGACCTGCTTGGAGGCTTCGACGATGTTCGGCCAGATCTTGTCGGAGATGTTGCTGCTGAGGAAGACGTCGAGACGGTCCCACATGAGCTGCTGGGCGACGAGGGGCAGCGAGTCCCAGGTGGCTTGGCTGATGGCCATGGCGCCGGGGGCCAGCGCGAAGCCTGCCTCGGGGTCGACGACGACGTGCGGGGCGGCTTCGATGAATCCGCCGAGGACACCCACGGTGAGGCTGGAGACGCTGCAGTCGACGACGCCGCGCTGCAGGCTCTCGTACAGCTCGGGGTAGGCGACGGAGGCGGCGGATCCGCCGAGGGCTTCGATCTCCTTGGTCTGGGCTTGTCCGCCGGCCGCGGCCTGCATGCCTTTGAGGTCTTTGAGGCTGCGGCGTTCCTTGCTGCAGAACAGCGCGTTGGAGCCGGAGTTGTAGGACGGCAGCAGGAGTTTGATGCCTTTGTCCTCGTACTCCTGCATGACCTCGGGGGTGTTGAAGGCGACTTCGAGCGGCCAGGCGTTGGACTGCAGGGCGCCGACGACGACGCTGTGGTCGGAGAGGAAGCTGGCTTCGATGAGGGCCGCGTTGGCCGGGTATTCCGCTGGTTCGTAGATCGGCAGGACTTGGGCGATGTCGAGGCGGCCGTCGATCAGCGCGTCGTCGGCTTCAGCGGGGTCGACGATCGCGTTGGCGTAGGCGATGTCGAACTGCAGTTTGCCGCCGGACCATTCGGTGAGGGCTTCGAAGTAGGCTTCGACGTTCGCCCCGGTCACCGAGCCTTTGGGGGCGGGGCTCTGGGTGGTCAGGGTGATGGTGTCCAGGTCGGCGAAGGCGGCCTGGTACTCCTCTTTGCTGGCCCCGTATTCGACGCCCTGGCCGGAGCCGCCACCGGCGCTGGTTGCTGTGTCGGCGCAGGCTGTGAGGGTGAGTGCGCCCACCACGCCGAGGGCGAGACAGGATGCCGCAGTGGCGGCACCCTTGTTTCCACGTCGTGTGACCATGAGTGAACTCCGTTGGTTGGATTTGGGGGGTTGTGAGGCAACGGCTCCGCGGTGCCGACGACGCACAACACTCGACAAACGAGTGATCTATATCACCAAGCTAATGATCATCATTAGCCTTGTTTGGGCGTCGGTCAAGAGTTCCTGAGCAGCAATTTTCACTTCAGCCACTCCGCCCACATGTGATTACTTAGAGTGATATATGCTGGTCACGGCAGACTGAAGCGGTCTCCGTGTTCGTGTTTTCGCCACGGAGCACGCCCGCGTCCGACAGCCCTCGCCTACTCTCGAAGCCCGCGCCAGGCAGTTGTCCCCCCGTCCACGGGAAAAATCCCGCCGGTGACGAAGGAAGCATCGTCGGACGCGAGGAAGCACACCACTTTGGCGACCTCGCTGGGCCTGCCGAAACGGGGGATCAAATGCGCGCCGATCATGGAGCGCAGCCGCGCTTCCCGGTCCTCGCTCGCCTCCAGGTGCGCCCGGCTCATCGGAGTCTCAATCGACCCGGGGCAGTAGGCGTTGCAGCGCACCTGCGGTGAGAGCGCAATCGCCATGGAACGGGTGAGCTGGATGACCGCGCCCTTGCTCGACGCGTAGGCCGGGGAACCGTAGCCGGTCATCCCCGCTACCGACGCCGCGTTCACCACAGACGGGCCGCGCTCCGAGGCCCGCAAATGGGGTGCCGCGAACTTGGTGGCCAGCCAGACCGCTTTGACGTTGACGGCATAAACCCGGTCCCATGCCTCCTCCGGCAGCTCCTCCACCGTGGGGGTGTCGGTGAAAGCCGAGTCCAGCACGCCAGCGTTGTTGACGAGTGTGTCCAGCCCGCCTCCCGCAGCCACAGCCTCCTCCACCATGCGCCGCACCTGAGCGGAATCCGCCAGGTCAACGGCGACCGCGTGAGCGCGCGCCCCGACCCCTGCAACCATTTCCGCGGTCTCAGCGGCCGCGGCCGGGTTGAGGTCCGCAACAGTCACCCAGGCCGCGCCCTGCCGGGCCGCTTCCACCGCAATCTCCCGCCCGATCCCGCCGCCAGCCCCGGTGACGAGGACTCTTTTGTCGGTCAGCATGCACGACTCTCCTTTCCCACGGCCGCGGGGGCGGCATCGCGCCAGGTGATGAGCGCGTCCAAGGCTTCGATGCGGTCCCCGGCAACACGCAGCGGATTGATCTCCAGGGATTCCAGGCGCGGCCCGAGCTCCTCGGCGAGCCGGCCGACCGCGCTGACCGTCGCAGACAGTGCGGCAAGATCAGCTGCCTGCTGGCCCCGCACCCCGTGCAGCAGGGCGGCGCCGCGCAGACTCTCCACCAAGGCGCGGATCCGGTCCGGGGAGACCGGCAGCGGAGTGAGGGCGACATCGTCGAGGACCTCGACGAACACCCCGCCCAAACCGACAGCCAGCACCAGCCCCCACTGGGGGTCCCGCGTTACGCCCACCAGCAGTTCCAGTCCCGTATCCCGCATCGGGGAGACCAGAACCCCGTCAAGCCGGGCATGCGGGGCTTTCGCCGTGCACTCCGCCAGCAGGCTGTCGTAGCTAGCGGCTGCCGCCGCAGCGTCCACATTCAGCCGTACCCCGCCCACGTCGCTCTTGTGCGGCAGGTCCGCGGAGACGATCTTCATCGCTACCCGGCCCCCGAAGGCGCGGGCTGCCGCCTCGGCCTCCTCCGCCGAGTGGACGTGGCGGGCGGGCACCACGGGAACGCCGGCCTCCTCCAGCAGGGCGCGGACCGCAACCTCCGACAGCGGGACAGGATCCATGTCACGGATGCGCCGTGGCGGCGGCACCACCTCACGGAGGATCTGTTCGCGGTCCTGCGACCAGCGCGCCAGGTGCGCCAGGGCCGTAATGCCCAAGTGCAGGCCGGGGACAACGTGCGCCACCCCGCCCTCGTCGAGGACAGCCCGGGCCTGGGCGCCGATCGGCTGCGTCACCTGGGTGAGGTAGAGGACGGGGGCGGCGGAGCGTGCTGCGCCCGCACCGATCGCGTTCACATACTTCTGCCCGTAGAACGGTTCACTGCTGTCCCGCCAGGGCAGGCTGTTGACCGCGACCACGACCCCCACATTGGGGTCGTTGCCGACCGCGGCGACCGCTTCCTCCCACAGGGACGGGTCAAGGATGGCGGCGCCCGTGATGTCCAGCGGGTTGTGCACGCTCCCGTAGGAGGGCATCACCGTGCGCAGCCGCTCCGTCGTCTCCGCCGTGAACTCGGGGAGGGCTGCTCCAGCGGCCTGGGCGAGGTCCGCGAGAATGTCGCAGGCCCCGCCGGAGATGGAGACCACGCCCACCCCCGGCCGGGCCAAGGGCCCGGTGTGCGCTGCCACCCCGGCGGTGACCAGCATCGACTCGATCGTGTCGACCCGGATGACCCCGTGGCGGGCGAACACGGCGTCGACGACCCGGTCGTCGCCGACCAGCGCCCCGGTGTGTGAGGCAGCGGTCCGCGCAGCCAGTTCACTGCGGCCCGCTTTAAGGACGACCACGGCTTTGCCCGCTTCCGCGGCACGGCGGGCCGCCGCGGCGAACACCTCGGGTTCACGGATCCCTTCCATGAACACCGCGATGGCCCGAGTGTGCTCGTCGTCGACGAGGTAGTCGATCAGATGCCCGACAGTGATCATCGCTTCGTTGCCGACGGTGATCACATAGGACAGTTCCACCCCGGCCAGCGCCGCGAAGTCTTTCATTGCACCGCAGCTCGCGCCGCTCTGCGAAATAAGGGCAACCCCGCCGGGTGTCGTGGGCGGGTCGGCGAGCACCATGGCGGGCACGCCCGCCGCCACGTTGGTGAACCCCAGCACGTTAGGGCCGAGCAGCAGCAGGTCGAGCTCGGCGGCAAGCTCCACCAGTTCACGCTGGCGGCGCCGCCCTTCTTCGCCTGCCTCGGCATAGCCGGAGCTGAGCACGAGCGCGCTGCGCACCCCGGCCGCGGCGGCGTCGCGCAGGGCGTCGCCGACCGCGGGCGCGGGCACCATGACGAAAGCCAGGTCGACGGGGCACCCGATGTCACGGCAGCTCGCATACGCGCGCCGCCCATGAACCTGGTCCGACCGGCGGTTGACCAGGTAGGTCACCTCGCCGTGGCCGGCCGCGACCAGGTTGCGGTACAGCAGCGCGGAGAAGGTCGACTTGTCGCTCGCGCCGATGAGCGCAAACGAACGGGGGTGGAAGAACTCCCGCAACCGCTGGGGGGTCACCACGGCGGTCACTCCTCCCCTCCGATGCGCCGCCCGGCCTCCAGCAGGGCCACGGGCTTTGCGTAGCGTCCCGACGTGTAGGGCGAAGGCCAGCTCGCCCCGGTCAGCCCCGCATCCACCGGCAGGACCGCGCCGGTGACGAACGCGGCGTCGTCGCTGGCCAGGTAGAGGATTCCGGCGGCCACGTCCGCGGGTTGGATGGGGCGCCCCAGGAGCGCGGTGCGGCCCAGCACTTCCTGGGCTCCGGCGAGGTTGTGCGCATCGTCGACGACGATGCCCGCGGTCATGGGGGACACCACCGAGCCGGGGATGATCGTGTTGACCCGGATCCCGTGCTGGCGTAGTTCCGCGGCTACCGAGTTCGACAGGCCGATGATGCCGGCTTTGACCGCGCTGTAGATGTGCGGTCCGATCCCGCCGAGCACTCCAGCCGGGCTGGACGTGGAGATGATGACACCGCTGCGCCGGGGTTTCATGACGCGGGCGGCGTGCTTCATCCCGCAGATGACGCCGCGCAAGTTGACTGCGATGGTGAGGTCGGCGTCGGACATGCGGGTGGCGTCGATTGGGCCGAGCGCACCCATGATCCCGGCGTTGTTGACCATGATGTCGAGCTGCCCGAAGCGGTCCACTGCGGTGTCGACGAGCGCAGCCACGTCCGCTTCCTCGCTGACGTCGGTCCGGACGAACACTGCGCGGTCGCCCAGTTCGTCGGCCAGGCGCCGGCCCGCTTCCGCTTGGATGTCGGCGATGACCACGCTCGCCCCTTCGGTGTGGAAGCGCCGCACGGTGGCTTCCCCGATCCCGCTGGCTCCGCCGGTGATCGCCGCGACACGTCCTCGCAGGCGTTGGGTCATGGTGTCCTCCGAGGTCAGGAGCCGACAGCGATGGACATGGTTTCCAGGTAGGCGTGGAAACCTTCGGGGCCCATCTCCCGGCCGATGCCGGACTGTTTGAAACCGCCGAAAGGCGAGTTGGCGGCCTGGGGCCGACCGTTGATGCTGACCATGCCGGTGCGCATCCGCCGGGCGATCGCCAGCGCGCGTTCCTCGTCGCTGCTCCACACCGATCCGGACAGGCCGTAGACCGAGTCGTTGGCGATAGCGACCGCCTCGTCGTCCCCGTCGTATTCGATGACGGCGAGCACGGGCCCGAAGATCTCCTCTTGGGCGACGCGCATCGAGTTGTGCACTTCGGCGAGCAGGGTGGGGGCGACGAACCAGCCGCCCGCCAGCTCAGAAGGCAGGGAGGGCCGCTCGCCGCCGACAACGACCCGGGCGCCTTCCTGGCGTCCGGTGGCGATGTAGCCTTCGACGCGCTCCTGCTGGCGTCTGCTCACCATGGGGCCGATCTGCGTGGCCGGGTCGATCGGGTCGCCGACCCGCTGCGCAGCCACGGCTTGGGCGAACGCGTCAATGAACTCGTCTTTGCGGGAGCGGGGGACCAGCAGCCGGGTCTGGGCGATGCAGGCCTGGCCGTTGACCATGAACGCCATCGGCAGGAGCGCGGGGACGACCGTGTCGACGTCCGCGTCGTCGAGGATGATCGCAGCGGATTTGCCGCCGAGTTCCAGGGTGACGCGGGCGATCCGTTCAGCGCAGGCGGCCATGATCTTCTTGCCCGCGGCGGAGCTTCCGGTGAAGGCGACCTTGTCGACGTCGGGGTGGCTGACAAGGTAGGCGCCTTCCTCCCGGTCGGCGGGGACGATGTTGAGGACCCCGTCGGGCAGCCCGGCCTGGCTCAGCGCGTCAGCGAGGTTGTAGGCGGTGAGCGGGGTTTCCGGCGGCGGTTTGAGGATGACCGAGCAGCCTGCGGCGAGCGCGGGGGCGACTTTGAGGGACGGGGTGCTCAACGGCCCGTTCCAGGGAGTGATGGCGGCAACGACCCCGACGGGGACCTGGGTGACGAGGCTGGTGTTGGTGCCGTCGCTGCGGCGCTCGTCGTAGGCGAAGTCTTTGGCGAGGGTGCCGTAGTAGCGCAGGTGGCGGATGGGGTTGGGGACGTGGGCGCGCTCACTGAACCAGATGGGGCAGCCCAGTTCCGAGGTGATGAGCTTGGCGAGCTCCGGGGCGCGTTCCTCGAGCAGGTCGGCGGCACGGTGCAGGACAGCGGCACGCTCCTCAGGCGGAGTGTTGGCCCATACCCCGGAGTTGAAACTAGCGCGGGCTGAGGCGACCGCAGCGTCGATGTCGGCAGTCGAAGCCAGGACCGTGCTGCCGACGTAGGCCCCGGTTGCCGGGTTGTGCACGTCGACTTTCCGGCCGCCTTTGCTGTCAACCCAGCGTCCGCCGATGAAGAGCTGGGGACGCTCCGTGAGTGACACCTGTTCCTCCCCTCTCCTCACCCGAAGGTGACTCCCCCACACAAACAATAGTAATGATAATTATGATATTAATCACATTAATGAGGGTGGGTCAAGGGCTTCCGCTGCCCAACCGCCCCAGGAAACCGCCCGTCCGCGCACCCAAAGGAGAGACTGTGACCGCCGCAGACCCCATCCTGCACACCCTGGTAGAACGCCTCCGCCGCCTCGAAGAGATGGAAATCGCCCGCAACCACCTGCACCGCTACGCAGCCACCCTGGACAACCCCACCCCCGAAGCGGTCGCCGCCCTGTTCACCGACGACGGCATCCTCCGCACCGGGCGCGGCACCGCCGTAGGCCGCACCAGCATCGCCGACTTCTACCGCCGACTCCTGGAACGCGACCCCTCGGAGAAACGGCACTTCATCACCTCGCCCCACACCACGTGGCTGGCCCCAGGCCTGGTCGAGATCGCCTCCTACTTCCTCTTCACCGGTCGCGGCACCAACCGTTCGGTCCTCGGCTGGGGCACCTACCTCGACCGCATCCGCATCGTCGACGGCACCCCGCTGATCGCCGAGAAAACCATCGAGCTGCACGTCGGCACCGACCTGCACACCGGCTGGCCCGCCTGAGCCCGCGCCGCCTGGCCGAACCCACCCCGCCAGGCGGCTCTGCTCCACCCAGCCCACGGTCATGCCGCACCCCCGTGAATCACCCGCTGCAGGCCAGTGATGCACTCGGCACACTCCGCCGCCATGTCAGCGACAATCTGCGCTGCAGGACGCAACTCCCCGAACGACCCCACCACCTGGCCAACAAAAAACGACCCCAACGCGTGCGCGCCCGCCACCCCCTGCTCCGCCGCCGCATCAATGCGCTGCCACGCGTCCTTGGCCAGCATCATCTGCAACGGCATCCCCAACGGTTCCGGAGCATCCGGACGCTCCCACTCGTCATGCCAGGCACTCCGCAACTGCCGCGCCGGCTTACCGGTCCGCGTCCGCGACCGCACAGTGTCCGTGCTTTCCGCAGCCTGGAACTTCCGCTTGATGTAGTCGGGGGTAATGTCCTCCACACTGTTGAGCCACACCGACCCGCACCACACACCCGCCGCACCCAGCGCAAGAGCAGCGGCCATTTGCCGTCCGGAAGCGATCCCACCCGCCGCCAGCACCGGGGTAGCTCCCGCCAACTCCACGATCTCCGGGGTGAGCACCATGGTCGCCACCGTGCCGGTGTGTCCCCCCGCCTCCGTGCCCTGAGCGACCAGGAGATCCACCCCCGCATCCAACTGGCGGGCAGCATGCCGCGCATTCCCCACCAGCGCGGCCACCACCACCCCTTCCCGCTTGCCCCGCTCCACCAGGAACGGCGGTGCAGGGCCCAGCGCATTCGCGATCAGCGCAATATCGTGGGAGAACGCCACATCCACGAGGGCCTCCACCCCCTCAGGCGCAACCCCCACCACCTGGTCGTCAGCTGCACCATGTCCCCGGGCCAGATCCCCCGGTTCCACCCCGTACTTCTCCAGCAGTGAGCGGACGAACTCGATGTGCTCGGCAGGGATCTGCGCGCGCAGCCTCGCCACCAGTTCCCGCCGGTCCCCCACTGTCGATGCGGGCACCAGCACATCCACCCCGTAAGGGCGCCCCCGCACCTGCTCCTCAATCCACGTGAGCTGGACGTCCAACTCCTCCGGCCCGTACGCGGTGGCGGCCAGCACCCCCAGCCCGCCGGCCTTCGACACTTCCGCGACCACCGCCGGAGACCGACTGAACCCGACGAGGGGCACGTCGATACCGAACAATTCCGTCAACGCCGTCCGCATCTACCGCCCCTTCGCCCGCACCGCACGCTCTTCCCGCGGCAGCCCCAGGCCGCGCGCGATGATCGCACGCTGGATGTCGTTGGTACCGCCACCGATCACGAACATCGGCGACGTGCGCAAAGCCCGTTCGAACACTCCGTGGCCGGGAACCCCGGGCACTTCTGCTCCCAAAGCAGCCTCCGGCCCCAGCAGCTCCAGCACGCCTTGACCGAAATCCTCGGCAAGCTCCCCGCCCAACACCCCCGCCATGGGGGCAGCCAGATCCGACGCCTTGCCTTCCGCCATCGCCCGGGTCGCTTCCAACACCAAGGCCCGGGTCGCCTGCAGCCGGGCCGCCAACCCTTCCAACCGGTCCCGGGCTGCCGAATCCTCAGCACCGAGCAGCCGCTGCGGATCAGCACGCAGATAACCCAACAGGTCGTCGAGCTGCCGGAGCAGCGTGGCCGCAACCCCGCCCATGACGACCCGCTCGGCGGCCAACGCGTCCGTGATCACCCGCCACCCGCCGTTGACCTCGCCCACGCGCATACTGTCCGGCACCCGCACGTTGTCGTAGAAAACCGTGCAGGACACCTCGCCGGACAGCGCGGTGTGCTGCTGGACCGTGATCCCCGGCGTGTCCATCGGCACCAGGAAAATCGTGATGCCCGCGTGGCGCGGCACCGCATCCGGGTCGGTCCGCACCGCCAACCACACGTGGCTGGCCGTGTGCGCCCGGGTCGTCCACACCTTCTGACCGTTGATCACCCAGTGGTCGCCGTCTCGCACTGCCCGCGTCCGCAGCGACGCCAGATCCGACCCGGCCTCCGGTTCGCTGTAGCCCAAGCAGAAACGCAGCTCACCGCGCCGGATCAACGGCAAGAACTCGGCCTGCTGCTGCGGGGTGCCGTGCCGCAGGATCGAATGTCCGAGCAGCATGGTGGCGCTCATCGCCCGGTCCACCGGGCCGCACGCATACTTCATCTCCTCATTCAGCACGGCCCGCTCGGCAACCCCAGCCCGCCGACCACCCAGCTCCTCAGGCCAGCCGAGACTGAACAGTCCGCGTTCCGCCATGGCTGCGCGCAGACCTTCCCGGTCGTACTCCTCCCGGCCGTGCTCGTCCACCGTGCGGTGCTCGGCAAGCAGCGCACGCACCTCGGCGCGGAACCGCTCCGCAGCCTCCCCCAAGTGGAAGGACGGCAGGGAACGGCCCCGCTCCACCAGGGCACGGCTGACCCGCAGCGCGTACCGGGACACCGCGCGCAACCGGACCACATCGGCGTGCACGCGACGGAACAGCCAAGCCGCCTCGTGCTCCTCGAAAAAACCGACCGCGCCCAGGGTGTGCTGCGCTCCGAACATGATCGACGTAACCACATCGCTGATGTGGCGCACCGCCAGTGCCGCGGCCAGCGTCCACTCCCCGCTGCCCGCCAGGCCGTGGCCGACCGCGTCAGCCACCAGCGCGTTCGAGGCGGCCACGTCGATGTGGCAGGCAGCGGTCCGCTGCTGCACCGCCCCAAAACCGCCGATGACCCTGCCGAACTGCTCCCGCGTGGTGGCGTGGGCGACCGCGAGTTCGTGGCTGCGCTCCGCCGCGGCAAGCGCGCGCACCGCCAGTCCCAGCGTCCACACCGCAAGCGCGTCCTCGACCACCGCAGGCTCAACCCGCATCTCTGCTTCCGGTGCGGCGACCGTCACCCGTGACCAGGACGGCACGGCCAGCCCAGGTGTGGGCTCGACCTGAGCGATCGGGGCGAGCCGCACCCGGCCCGTTGCGGGGTGCAGCAGCAGAACGTGGGTGGCCCACGGCGCGGCCTCGCAGTGGTGGACCGTGTCCGTATCCACCGTGCCGGTGACCGCCACGACCGGTCGCACCTGCCCGGAAGCAATCCGCCGACTAACGTCGGCGCCGAGCAGCAGCCCGGCCACGTAGCCGTCAACGAGCGGCAGCGGGCAGGCGCGGACGCCAAGCGCGCGCACCGCGGCGATGAGGAAGTCCAGAGCCCGCTCAGAGGCGAGTTCGAACCAGCCGTGCTCGACGGCGGCCTGCCACACCCCGGCGAGGTCGCCGTGGGGAGCCGCGGTGGCATTCCCCCACCGGGCGTCGAGAACAGCAGCAACAGTGTGGCCGAAGTCCTCGGCCTCAGCGCGGATTCCGGTAGCCACGTCCCCTCTTTACTGAACGGTTGCCGTACATTAACCCTGATAATGAACGGCACCTGTTCAGTAAGTCAACCCCTGCGACCCGAGATATGCGAGTCTGGAACCCATGAACCTGCCCGCACCCAAAGACCGCGGCGGCCGTCCCCGCGACCCGGACGTCGACCGGCGCATCATCGAAGCCGCCCTGCAGGTGTTCGGCCTCTCCGGCTGGTCCGGCTTCAGCATGGAAGCCGTGGCACGCACCGCCGGAGTCGGCAAAGCCTCCCTCTACCTGCGCTGGAGCAGCAAAGCCGACCTCCTCACCGAAGCCGTCGCCAGCAGATTCGCCCCCATCGCTGAAATCGACAACGGCGACGTCCGCGCCGACCTCGTAGAGTTCGCCGACCTCCTCCTCGACCTGTTCTGCGGCCCCCACGGACTAGCTGCCCGGCGCATGGCCGTCGAATCGCACATCATCCCGGACATCACCGAACGCTGGAACCGGGTCCGCGAATCGCAGATCCGCGCCTCCCGAGCCATCGTCAAACGGGCCGTTGCCCGCGGAGAACTCAGCCCGCACACCCCCATAGGGGTGCTGCTCGACGCCCTCCACGGCGCAATCGTCAACCACTCGATCGCCGCCCCGGAACACATCCGCTCCCAAACCGACGCGCGGCGCCGCTATGCCCGACAGCTCGTCGACTTCCTCCTCTCCTCCCTGCAGGAGTACACCGCGGAACGCGGCGTTGAGGAATCCGCCCGGCTATAGACACCACACCGATTTGCTGATAATCAAATGAACTGTTTTTGGTGTGTTGTCGGCGTTTTCAGGAGGCACCCATGGCCATTTCAGGCCGTTTGACGGACAAGATCGCACTCATCACCGGAGCCGGATCGGGATTCGGACGCGCCAGCGCCCTGCGTTTCGCAGCTGAAGGAGCCTCCGTGGTCTGCGTCGACCGCAACGCTGACGCTGCCCACAGCGCCGCTGACGACATCGCCGCCGCAGGCGGCACCGCCCTCGCACTCACCGCCGACGTGTCCTCCGCTGCCGACGCGGAACGAATGACTACCACCACGCTGGAACACTTCGGCCGCATCGACATCGTCTTCGCCAACGCGGGCATCCCCGGCTCCGGCGACGCCCACACCACCACCGAAGAAGAATGGGACCGGGTCATCGCCATCAACCTCAAAGGCGTCTGGCTGACCTCCAAATACGCGCTGCCGCACATGGTCGAACGCCGCAGCGGGGTCATCATCAACCAGGCCAGCGTCGGCGGGCTCATCGGCATCCCCGGCATCTTCCCCTACGCCGCAGCCAAAGGCGGCGTGATCTCCATGACCCGGCAAATGGCCGCCGCCTACGCACCCCACAACATCCGGGTCAATGCGATCTGCCCGGGCGGGGTCTACACCCCGCTGGTGGAACTGTCCCGTCAAAAGCGCGGCCTGACCGCCAGCAGCGTCGAGGAAGCCAACGCTATCGCCGCACGCAACTACCCCCTGGGCCGTCTCGGCACAGTGGAGGAGATCGCCTCCCTCGCCCTCTTCCTCGCCAGCGACGAAGCCGCCTGGATCACCGGGGGCATCTACCCCGTTGACGGCGGACGCGGCGCGGTAGGGACCATTCCCACCGACTGACCCTCGTGGCAGCCGCCCCAACTGCTTCCCCATCGTCAATCCGAAGGCGGCTGTTGAGGACGGTATCGATCCGCTATTCAGCGCGCAGCGGACTAACGGGTGCGGCAGGCCCTGCCGGTCGTTGCCGCGCGCTACCAACGCACTAAGGGAAGCGCGGGATGCTCCTCCCCCGCTTCCCGCCACTGATATTCAACGGCTTGAAGATAGCCCGTGAATCCCCACCCCAGCCAACGGACAACAGCCATTCTTAAATACACACAAAAAGGACAAATCAGTCGCGAGAGAGCGCATCCACTGAAAACGATCTAGAGTGATCTGTATGATGAAGCCGCCTGCAAGATTAATAACGAGGAGATAACGCTCCACAAAATTGCAGGTCAGCTTCTGTGAGCCCCACGCACGTGGGGATGGACCGCGCCTGGAGGCCGAGGGTCGCCTCCTCCACTAGTGAGCCCCACGCACGTGGGGATGGACCGACGATCCCGGCGACGTCGCCCAGGTGGTGGGGGTGAGCCCCACGCACGTGGGGATGGACCGTCAACTGGCGAAACTCTACGTGTAGATAGGGAGTGAGCCCCACGCACGTGGGGATGGACCGCGTGATCTGCGGAAACGCCGTGCTCGATCGCCGTGAGCCCCACGCACGTGGGGATGGACCAGCTGATCCCCGCCAGCCAGTCATGGGCGTGGAGTGAGCCCCACGCACGTGGGGATGGACCGGGAGCGGTGGAGGAGGAGGTTGAGGATTTCACGTGAGCCCCACGCACGTGGGGATGGACCGGTTACCGCCCCGACCATGTCCACCACAGACCAGTGAGCCCCACGCACGTGGGGATGGACCGTCTACTTCGTGCCGTCGATCGAGGACACGTCCGTGAGCCCCACGCACGTGGGGATGGACCGCGTCGTTGAGGCCGGCACAGCCTCGACCATGTGTGAGCCCCACGCACGTGGGGATGGACCGCGGCATAGGTCATGACCATCGTGGTGTACTGGGTGAGCCCCACGCACGTGGGGATGGACCGTGGGCGCGGTAGGTGTGGCCTGCTGGGTCGAGGTGAGCCCCACGCACGTGGGGATGGACCGTGCACTACCGCCTTGTAGCCGTGTGGGAGTGCGTGAGCCCCACGCACGTGGGGATGGACCTCATAAGCGACATGAGGACGCCGATAGGGTCAGGTGAGCCCCACGCACGTGGGGATGGACCGGGAGCGCGGTAACGGCCGCGCTCCCCCCTTTTTGTGAGCCCCACGCACGTGGGGATGGACCGGTTCTTCCAGGTGACGGTCTTTCCGTTATTGCGTGAGCCCCACGCACGTGGGGATGGACCGCTGTCTCGGCTCCCCATCGATGAACTGCCGACGTGAGCCCCACGCACGTGGGGATGGACCGGCCCCGTGGCGAGATTCACGGGGCCTTTCGTTGTGAGCCCCACGCACGTGGGGATGGACCGCCGCGGGGCGCGCGGTTCCAATCGTGGTGGATGTGAGCCCCACGCACGTGGGGATGGACCGGCGCCGACCAGCGCGGTGTCCCTGCGTTCCTGGGTGAGCCCCACGCACGTGGGGATGGACCGGGCTGGATGTGGCACAACAACTAGACGCCAAGGTGAGCCCCACGCACGTGGGGATGGACCGGGCTGGATGTGGCACAACAACTAGACGCCAAGGTGAGCCCCACGCACGTGGGGATGGACCGCGAGATGGTCCGCCATGTCCGCGCCGCGGTGCGTGAGCCCCACGCACGTGGGGATGGACCGGCGGGGCCGCTCGGCTCCAGGACGGCCGGGGGGTGAGCCCCACGCACGTGGGGATGGACCTCCGGTCGCCCGCTCCCCCTGACCGAACAGGAGGTGAGCCCCACGCACGTGGGGATGGACCGGAGGCCGAACCGTTCTCCCCCATCGACCTCCACTGAGCCCCACGCACGTGGGGATGGACCGAACGCCACGCTGAGTAACCCATCCCGGTGGCGGTGAGCCCCACGCACGTGGGGATGGACCGGGTCCGGTGTAGGTGTAGGTGTAGGTGTAAAAGTGAGCCCCACGCACGTGGGGATGGACCGTCGGTGGCCTGGTTTTCTGGGTCGTGGCGCTCGTGAGCCCCACGCACGTGGGGATGGACCGGCCGCGGGCGCGCCGGTGGCGTGCGCACCGGAGTGAGCCCCACGCACGTGGGGATGGACCGAGCAGCAGCGCGGAACAGCGGTGGAGCGGCCCGTGAGCCCCACGCACGTGGGGATGGACCGCATGTCATCACGCTCCGTGCTCTCCTAGGGGTGTGAGCCCCACGCACGTGGGGATGGACCGAACGCCACGCTGAGTAACCCATCCCGGTGGCGGTGAGCCCCACGCACGTGGGGATGGACCGCGTTCTATGGGGTATGTCTGCTCCCCTAGGTTGTGAGCCCCACGCACGTGGGGATGGACCGGGCCTTCCTCATGCGTATCGTCAACACCACCCCGTGAGCCCCACGCACGTGGGGATGGACCGACGAACCGCGTCGCCTCCAGGGCGGCGAGCTGGTGAGCCCCACGCACGTGGGGATGGACCGAACGTCTGGGCCTGGACCACGTCCCTGACCGCGTGAGCCCCACGCACGTGGGGATGGACCGTGACGATTTTGACCCTGATTCTGTATTGCCTAGTGAGCCCCACGCACGTGGGGATGGACCGGGATCCCCCGTGTGCCATCCCCCCACCACGTTGTGAGCCCCACGCACGTGGGGATGGACCGGTGTTCCCAGCGGGGTTCTGCCAGACGAGGCAGTGAGCCCCACGCACGTGGGGATGGACCTATGGGGTGAGCTGCAGACACTCGATTAGTTCGGTGAGCCCCACGCACGTGGGGATGGACCGCCGCGGCGGCGAGGACAGAAGCGAGCGTTGTGGTGAGCCCCACGCACGTGGGGATGGACCGCGCAGACGGCACGGCGCGGAAGACGGGACGCTGTGAGCCCCACGCACGTGGGGATGGACCGGATCGCTGTCAGGGGTGGCATCAGGGGTGTGCGTGAGCCCCACGCACGTGGGGATGGACCGACGAGTTCATCGTCTCGCGTAAACCACACAAAGTGAGCCCCACGCACGTGGGGATGGACCGACGCTGTCCGGGATGGGGATGTCCAGCATGCAGTGAGCCCCACGCACGTGGGGATGGACCGACCCGAACCTGACTCGCGCTAGCTACGCGGGGGTGAGCCCCACGCACGTGGGGATGGACCTTCTGCCCACTCGGTTCTTCTTCGGGTGGAGCGGTGAGCCCCACGCACGTGGGGATGGACCGGCGTTCGGGTGTGCGCGCGTTGTGTACAACGAGTGAGCCCCACGCACGTGGGGATGGACCGTCGACCGACGAGTTGACCAGGGCGAACACTCGGTGAGCCCCACGCACGTGGGGATGGATCGTCAGTGAACTGTGTCATAGAGACGACCGGGCCGCTGTCCCCTAGCCGGAACTATTGGCGCTCTGCACTAAGACGACAGTGCATAGCGGAGCACACACGAATCGCCGGCATAGTTCGGGAACGCTGTCCACTCTTCCCGTAGGTAATGCCGTTCCCGGAATCCGCGCTACGAGAAGAGCGGTCTTTGCTTCTTCGCGCCCCAGACCGACTTTGCGAAGTGATTCCTGGTCTTGTCAGCTCACCCCAGTATTCCTGCCTCGATCCTTGAGCTGCGTCACACCCACTTTTCGTGGAGGGCGTAGAGGCGACTACCTCTCAGGCAGCTTTCGGACCTTTCGGCTCCTGCGGTTTCTCCCCCGCTGCCAGGAGCAGACAGGCCTGGACGCGTTCACCCCGTGGCTGCTTGGTCATGGATGGTGACGGTGTTGTGGGCTGCTACTGGTCTGCCGTCGAGCAACGGAGCAAGGAAAGCCATCGAAGCGCGCAGGTCCTCTACCCCGCCTCCCTCATGGGCGTTGTAGGGCCACACGAGCAGGTCTTTCGGCCCCGCGTAGGCGTTGTAAGCGGCGAACACTGTTGACGGGGGACAGACCGGGTCCATGAGTCCGACGGTGAGCAGTGCAGGAGCGGTAGCACGAGCCGCGAAGTGGACGCCGTCGATATAGGACAAGGTCCGCAGGACGGCGGGTGCTTTAGTGCGGTGGATGGAGAGGTATTTGGTGATCTCCGCGTAGGGGTGGGCGTCGGTGATAGTGATGGCGCGGTCGATGTGGCAAAGGAACGGCACACAAGAGACCACCCCGGCGAGGCCGTCGACGAGTCCGGCGGCAGCGAGCGCCAGCCCGCCGCCTTGGGATCCGCCGACCACCGCCACCCGTTCCGGATCTGCGATGTCGAGGGCCCGTGCGGCTTCTACCGCCCGGACTGCGTCGACGATGACTCGCCGATAGTAGTAGGTGGCGGGGTCTTCGATGCCGCGGGTCATGAAACCGGGATGGGATGGGGCGCTGCCTACCGGGTCAGGGGTGGCCCCGGCACGGCTGCCTGCCGCGCCTTGGCCGCGGGCGTCCATGCTCAGGTGTGCGAACCCGGCACTAGCCCATTCCAGGGATTCCACGACGTCGCCGCGGCCGTTGCCGTAGCCGGGGAATTCAACGACGACCGGCAGCGGACCGGTGGCGTCCTTGGGGGTTTTCAGCCAGGCCCGGATCGGGTGCCCGTCGTAGCCGTGGAAGACGACGTCGTAGGTGTCGAGGGTGCGGATCGGCGTGTCTACCGCAGTGACCTGCAGGCCGAGAGGATGTGTGCGGGCCTCAGCGAGCGACTGTTCCCAAAACTCGGCGAAGTCTGCGGGGGCCTCGCGTTCTGCCCGGTACTCCCGGAGTCGGTCCAGGGGGAGGTCGACGTACATGCCGGTCCTTTCAACCGTTGAGGGCCGCACCGAAACGCCAGCAGGAACACCCGGAGTGGGGTGGGGGTTGGGTGGTGCCCCGCGGCGCACGCGCACCATTATCCGGTTCCCGGCGTAGGGCGTAGTTGCGTCACCGGCCGCTCCCCTACTGTGTCGGCTGGCCGGGTGCACCACCGTGGTTTGACGCCCGCAGCGGTCTGAGTGTGGCCGCATGCCACGGCCACACTCGACGAACATTCTGCGGGGAACGGGCTAGGAGGCGTCGTAGATGTTCTGTTCGACCCAGGCGGTGAGCGACTGGCCTTGGATGGCCGCAGCCATGAGGTCGGGGAACTTGTCGGGGGTGCAGGCGAAGGCAGGCACGCCGAGGGCGGCGAGGGCGGCGGCGTTGTCGTGGTGGTAGGCGGGTGCCCCGTCGTCGGAGAGGGCGAGCAGCACGATGACTTGGACTCCGGCCGCGGTCATTTCTGCGACCCGGCGCAGCATTTCTTCGCGGATTCCCCCTTCGTACAGGTCACTGATGAGCACGAAGATCGAATTGGCGGGGCGGGTGATGAGCCCTTGGCAGTAGGCGATGGCCCGGTTGATGTCGGTGCCGCCGCCGAGTTGGGTGCCGAACAGCACGTCGACGGGGTCGCTCAACTGGTCGGTGAGGTCAACGACAGCGGTGTCGAACACTACGAGGGAGGTGCGCAGGGTTCGGAGTGATGCCAGCACTGCGCTGAACACGCTGGCGTACACCACGGAAGAGGCCATGGAGCCGCTCTGGTCGACGGCGAGGATGACGTCGCGTTGCACGCCGCGGCTGCGGCGAGCGTAGCCGACAAGGGTCTGCGGGACGATGGTGCGGTGTTCCGGCAGGTAGTGCTGGAGATTGCGGCGGATGGTGCGGTCCCAGTCGATGTCGGAGACTCGGCGGGGGCGGGTGGTGCGGGCGGAGCGGTCCAAGGCGCCTTGCACGGTGGAACGGGTGTGGTGGGCGAGTTTCCGTTCCAGGTCGTTGACGACGCGACGCACGACGGTGCGCGCTGTTTCGCGGGCGCTTTCCGGCATGACGTCTTTGAGGGCCAGCAGGGTGCCCACCAGGTGGACGTCGGGTTCGACGGCGTCCATCATTTCCGGTTCGAGCAGCAGGGTGGTGAGGTTGAGCCGGGTGAGCGCGTCGTGTTGGATGACCCGGACCACGCTGCTGGGGAAATAGGTGCGGATGTCGCCGAGCCAGCGGGCCACGGTGGGTGCGGAGGAGTCGAGGCTTGCGCTGCGTTTCCCTGGGCCGCGGAGGCGTCCCCCGGTGTCGGAGTAGTTGTAGAGGGCGGCGAGGGCCGCGTCGATTCGGGCGTCGTCGCGGTTGAGCACGGTGCCTGTGGCGGGGGTTGTGGCTCCGGTTGCTGCGGCGCAGGCGTTTTCGGCGGCTTCGCCGAGGACGAGCCGCCAGCGGCGGGCTCGTTCGGGCAGGAGTGGGGTGGGTTCAGAACGGTTGGTCATGGGGCTTTCGGGTGTCAGGGGGGGGTGGGGGGGGCGGGGGGGGGGGCGGCGGTGGGCACTGCGGGGGGGGCGTGCTGGGGGTCGGCGGGCGGGGCGGGGGGGGGGGCGTCGAGGTGGCGGTGGGTTTGTCGTTTTTACACATTTGACACAGCC